>NZ_JBARMD010000072.1:0-16088 GCF_049802275.1 Occallatibacter sp.
AATCTCCGCTCAGCGACGCACCGGACCAGTTGACTCGCGTGCGACCAATGTCGGCTGCACGGCAATCTCCTGCCGCAATCGAAGTGTGCCTTGAATCCGACCCAACAAGTGTTCGCCGGCAATCCTGCCGAACTCTTCCAGCGGTTGATGGATGGTGGTCAGGCGGGGCAATGTAAATCCAGCGGCCTTGATGTCGTCGAAGCCGATAACCGAAACATCCGCAGGAACGCGCAGGTTCGCGTCCTGCAACGCCCGGATTGCCCCTATCGCTGAAATGTCGTTGAAGGCCACCAGCGCGGTGAACGGCTTGCCCGTAGCCAGGAGTTGCTGTACGACCGGATAGCCGAGTTCGGGTGACGAAATGTCTCGAACCAGCGTGACCGCCATTTCCGGACGAATCGCTATCCCCAGCGTCTGCGCGGCAGCGACAAGGCCCTTCCATCGCGCCTCGGAATCGGAGCTGAATGGCTGGCCGCGCATGAAAGCGATCTTGCGATGCCCCAGCGCATGCAGATGCGAGAGCGTCAACTGGGCAGCGCGCTGGTGGTCGAGAGCGACATTGGTGACCCCCTCCACCCGACGATGACCGGCAACTGCAACCAATGGAATGGAGACGGGATGATCGAGCAACGTATCGACGGCGATGATGCCCTGCGCTCCGCGCGAAATAAACATCCGCGTGTACTCTTCGATCAGCTCCGGCTTATGGCGGTGGTGCGCGGTGAAGTAGAAGTATCCGGCATTGATGAGAAAGTCGCCGATTCCGCTCATCACCTGCGTGTGGTATCCATCACCAAGCTCCGGGACAAGAATGCCGATTGTCTTGGATTGGCGGCTACGAAGAGAACGGGCCAGAAGGTTGGGATGATAGTTCAACTCGCGCGCAGCGGCCTTGATGCGATCGCGTGTTCTCTCCGGAATCGACCTGCCCGGCACATCGTTGAGAACGACTGAGACCGTTGCCGGATCCAGCTCCAGGTGGGCCGCAAGCTGCTTAAGGCTCACCGGCGGCCGAGGTTGTTTACTACTCCCTTTACCGCTTCGTGGCTCTTTCATCTGAGGCGTCCTGAACCTGTTTATCGTATCGTTCGAGTTGCCGATTCTAATCGCATCGATGCCGCGGCGCCGTGATGCAGCCCTTAATTGGAAGTCATTCGCGGAATCGCGTTCTTCGAAGAGCCACCTTCGCCGCGCGAAAACCACACATCCCGTGCACGCCGCCACCCGGGGGCGTCGACGCAGAACATATGAAGAGATTCGGCGCGCTGGTCTCGTAGGTCAGCGCGGACGGGCGTAGCAGGAATTGCCGCATCGTCATGGCTCCGCCACTGATGTCGCCGCCGAGCAGATTCGCGTTCATTTTTTCTAGGGTTGCCGGAGTCGAAACATGTCGGCCCAGTATGCAGTCGCGAAACCCGGGCGCATAGCGCTCAATCTGCATTTCGAGACGATCAGTCATATCAACAGTGGACCCATTCGGCACGTGGCAGTAGGCCCAGAATGTGTGCTGGCCTTCGGGAGCGCGGGTTCGATCGAACAGCGATGGCTGCGCCGTGAGCACAAACGGCCGTTCGGGATGTTGTCCCTTCAATACCAGGTTCTCCGCCTCTGCGATCTCATCGAATGTTCCGCCGAGATGCACGGTAATCGCGCGCCGGCACCCTGCCGCTCGCCACGGCACCGGCTGAGACAGCGCGTAGTCAATCTTGAAGACTCCCGGCCCCAGCTTAAACCGCTCCATCAGACCGCGAAAACCCGGTGTAAGGCGATCGCCGGCAATGGCAACAAGCTGTCGCGGCGACGTATCAAATAGCGTGATGGCGTCCGGTCCGCTCAACTTGCGAAAGATCTCTGCATCGACACGGCATGAGGTATAGACCTTGCCGCCGAGACTCTGTAGATGGCCGATGAGAGCGTTGGTGATGCTTTGCGACCCACCGCGGGGAACTGGCCATCCAACCTTGTGCGCTGCGGCGCCCAGCACCAGTGCCACGGCCGAACTCAGCGTGTCGTCGAGGCTGAGAAACGAGTGAGCGGCGAGCCCGGCAAACAAGGCACGCGTGCGCGGTTGCGCGAAGTTATGTGTAGCAATGCGCCGGGCTGACTGAAAGGCCGCCATGCCGAACCGCGCCATGAACAAAGGATGCCGTGGAACGCGCACAACCGGCCCCAACGCCTCTTGCGCAAACCGGTCCCAATGATCAACCAGCGGCGTGATCAGACTTCGCCATGCCTGCGCATCCTGTCCGAATTCCCTGTCCTGGTCGGCGAGGTTGTGCTCCAGCATCACGGCAGTTCCGTCGTCGAGAGGGTGCGCCAGCGGAGCCTCGCCGTGTATCCAGCCAAGTCCATGCTCGCCCAGCGGTAGCGTCGCAAAAAAAGGAGAACCCGCAGCCATCGGATGCACGGCCGAACCGAAGTCATGCATGAATCCGGGCAGCGTCAACGGAAGCGTGCGCGCTCCCCCTCCGGGCACAGCCTCCGCCTCGAAGACCTCGACATCGACGCCTGCCTCTGCAAGCACGATCGCAGCAGAAAGTCCGTTCGGGCCGGAGCCGATCACATTTGCGCGCTTCATTCGTTGATTCTCCCAGATCAGTTGTGGATTGGCAGTTCGTCAGGCCATTGGACCACCGCGGTTCGGCCCTCGGGCGTTTTGGTAAGCTGCGGGGCGTATAACCCAAGATACTTCCGCCGCCACCAGTTCCCCGTCTCCCGCTTTTCCTCCCGGGTGGTGAACCAATACTGCCACAGAACGGCGCGTACGAAACGAGGCGGCGCCTGCAGAAACGGATTGCCTTTGAAGAGCGCCAGCACATCCGTGTCGTTCTCAAGCAACCGCTCCTCAGTGAACAGCACAATCTGGTCCTGGCGCCAGTCCCCGAGAGACGCAAACCAGAGGTTCCAGTCGAAACGCGGCTGGTAGGGAGCATATATGCGCGGCGCCTCGTTCAGCGCCTGCGGCTTGTTGCGGAAGGGATAGGCGGTCCAGTTCTGACCGTCGTTTGAGCCTTGGAATTCTATTTCATAGCGCCCGTTGGTCATCACCGCGAACAGCCCATATTGGTTGGCAATGCGGAACGGTTCGAGCGCGGCGATCGGCAAAGTGGGCAGCGGGAGTCCGCGAAACGGAATGCCGAGCATCTCAACGCTCGTGTTGTAGAAAATCCACGTGAGCATCACTGCGGAGATGGCCAGGCCAATAGCGCTGAGGTGATCGCTCAGCGTTCGCCGAATCCGGCCGCTCGCTGACTGATCTGCGGAAGTCTCAGCTTTATCGTCGGGCGGCTCTGCCAATTCTGATTTGTTTGTCTGCCGATTGATGGCCGCATCAAGAGCGGTTCGGTACCGCATGGGTAGGAGCGGCAGCACGAATCGATCGTCCAGCAGGAGAAAGCCGAGCGCGAGCACCAGGTAATTCAGAAAGGTGTAATTGGCCGTAAGGATCACGCCAATCTCCCAAGGCGTAACAATGAAGAAGCAGATAATGCGAACGCGTCGCGGCATAAAGAGCATCCACACCAGCGCCAGTTCCAGCACCAGCGTACCGGCGGCGCTCGCGACCTGGAACCAGTGCGGAAGATGCTCAACGTACCAGCCGATCCACGTGGGTAATGGGCCGTTCTGGTAGTACTCGTCCATTGCGGTTAGAGTGCGCCACTGGCGATCGCCGCTGACCAGCTTCACCATGCCCGATTCGAAGTAGATACGAAACCACTCCCACTGCAGCAGAAACAAGCTGGCGCGCGAAGGCGGCGTGCTCGCACCGAGCCCGGGCATCACGCCACGCGGCACGAAGAACAGCGCGATGAATCCGGCTTCGAGCAACATGCCGTCTGACTGGTAATTGGAAAATTCACTGGCCGCCGAGACAAACGACAAAAAGCAGACGAAGCAGATGAAGAAGCTCAGCCGTGGCCACAGATTCAAAAGCGCCACAACTGACGCGACCAAACCTATCCAGATCACAACCAGCAACGCATGCGAACTTGAGGAGATCCAGAACAACGTTGGCGCAAACCAGAGCTTCGTCGATGGAAACTGCTGGGCCACTGCGGCAAGATAGTTGCGCGCCGGCAGAATGCCCTCAGGCCCGATCAGGCCCTTGATCTGAAACAGCAACGAATAGAAGGCCGAAAAGTAGATGGCCGCTAGAGCGCGCAGGAATATCCAGCGCGGCGCCAGGCGCCCCGGGGCGCCATCGCGCGGGTCGAACCACCAGTGCACGAAGTTGCTGGGGCTGTGCTCCTGCATATACAGAACAGATTAACGAGCCGCCGGACCCGGTGTCATGCGGTGCCTGCCTGCACGCAAAGGGCTTGGGCCGACGAATCCAGACGACTCCCCGTGACGGGGTCAATCGTCGCCACGCAGCCTCTATACCCCCATCCGCGGTTTGTTCTTCCGCACAAAATCCGTATCCTGCGTTGGTTCCGACTCGCATTCAATCGCAATGGTCGTGATGGGATAGTCCGGCGCCGCCGACGGCAGATCCGTAAAGCGGACGCGGAACTCATCCTGATTGAATGGAACGGCGGCACCAGTCTTCACCAGCTTCGCCGACTTTACCTTCGTCATCAATCCGGCAATCGCGACATACTCGCCAGGCCAGAAGTGAACATGCATGTAGAGCGTATTCCCGGTTCGCGTAAAGCTCGCGTAATTGGAGCGGCGTACCTGGCACGGGTCGGAGTCGTAGATAGTGTGGCCATTCACGGCCATCCACTCGCCCACCTCGCGCAGCACGCGCACTGAAGGTTCAGGTATCGAGCCATCACCTTTGGGGCCTACATTGAGAAGATAGTTTCCCGAATCGCGTACACAACTGATCAGGTTGCGCACCACGGTCTTTGAGGCTTTCCAGTTATCGTCGGCTGCCTGGTAGCCCCAACTGTCATTCAGCGTCATGCATGCTTCCCATGCGCGACCGCCGGTCTCTGCTGTGATATGTTGCTCGGGCGTTGAGAAATCTCCGGGCAGCTTGTTGCGATTGTTCACAATGATTCCGGGCTGAAGCTGAAAGACCATCTCGTTCATGCGCACAGATTCCCAGCCATCCGCGTCAAGCGGCCACGCCACGTCGTACCAGAGCACATCGATCTTGCCGTAGTTCGTCATCAGTTCGCGAATCAGCCCGTGCGTGTATTCAACGAAGCGCTTGCGTGACTCCTCATTCGTTGCACAGGGAGCCCCGTCTGGGTGGCGCCAGTCCATGAGCGAATAATAGAAACCGACTCGCAAGCCTTCCGCGCGCGCCGCCTCAACGTACTCCCGCACCAGGTCACGACCGGGTCCCTGCTTCGGGGCGCAATAATTCGTGAGCCTCGTATCGAAATTGCAGAAGCCCTCGTGGTGCTTGCTGGTCATTACCATGTACTTCATACCCGCCTGCCTGGCCAGTTGAGCCCACGCGCGCGCTGAACCGGGTTGCGGATGAAAGGTCGAAGCATGCGGCGCGTATTCCGAAACCGGGATCCCCTCGTCTTCCATCACCCACTCGTGGCGCCCAATCGTGGAGTAAACGCCGAAGTGAATGAACATGCCAAAGCGTGCGGCTTTCCACCATCTCATGCGCTCGGTCCGATTGGAGTCGCCCGGCAATGGAGCAGAGTTTTCCTTGCCGGCTTGCGTGTTCTGAAATCCTGCGGCTTGCGCGCCTGAAGATAATGCAAGAAGAGAAGCGCCTGTCCCCTTCAGCACGTCACGCCTCGACCAATCGATTGTCTTCATCTCAAACCCCAAAAAGAAGATATTGTTGCAGCTTGCAATTAAATTTATGATCGCCGTCCCTGCCAGCGGAACGAATGTTCCCCATGTTCGTTGACACTCCAACTCCGTGATTCGCAGAATACTCCCGGCGCCTTCCGTCTTGAAAGCGCGCGAAGAACCGGCAAGTACGTTCAAGCCAGGTCACGACAAGGAGCAGATGATGATCAATTTCTGGAGGTCGAAGTACCGCCAAGGCAAGAGGAATAACGGGTTTCTGGCAGCGGGATTTGCATGCCTCACCCTGCTTCTCGTCCTGGCGGCATCCCCGTCGCGTGCACAGCAGATAACCGGCTCAATTGTCGGCACGGTAAACGACCAGCAAGGGGCAGTTATTTCGGGCGCGACGGTGAAGGCCACCAACACCGAAACCGCCTTTTCCAGAACGGTCATAGCCAACGGATACGGACAGTATCGAATTGACTATCTCCCGGTCGGCAGCTACACGCTCGAGGTCAACGCCAATGGGTTCAGGCGCTACGTACAAAAGAACTTCGCTCTAACGGTTGATCAGACGCAGACAGTTCCGGTTTCATTATCGGTCGGCACAGAAACGCAAACCATTACCGTGACGGAGGCACCACCCACCGTGGACACGAGCACGGCGGTGTTGGGCAGGACCATCGAGCCCGCCGAGATCATCGGCCTGCCGCTGGTCAATCGCAACGCGTATGCCCAGCTGTCCCTTACACCTGGAGTGCAAGCCAACAGCGCAAGTCCCAGTTCAAATCCCAACGGTACGCCCAACTTCGTCATTGGCCTGCCGTCAGCAGCGGTGCAAATTAACGGATCGATTGATGGCGGCAACCCCGAGGTCTCTTTTTACCTGGATGGTGGCAGCAACATAACCGGGATTCGGAACTACGGCAACCAGCTGCCCAACCCGGATGCGCTCGAGGAGTTTCGCGTCGAGACCAGCAACTTCTCGGCGCAGTACGGCCACATGTCCAGTGCGGTGATTACAGCGGTTACAAAGTCGGGTACAAACAAGTTCCACGGATCGCTTTTCGAGTTCAATCGGAACACAAACTTTAATGCCACGCCGTGGAATTCAAAAACGAAGGCTCCTTACCACCGCAACAACTTTGGCGGCGTAATCGGCGGACCGATCAAGCGCGACAAGGCGTTTTTCCTGTTCAGCTATGCCGGTCTGCGCCAGGTTGTCGGCCAACAGCTCACTGGCGGCGTTATGCCCACTGCGGCTGAGCGCCTGGGAGACTTTACGGCTGACTCGTTCAAGGTGAACGTGCCCGGCACCAAAACGCAGGTGATCGGGACAAACTCCGCACCCAATTGCCAGACGCCGAAGCCGAACTGCGTTCCCCAGGGCCTGCTCGATCCCACCGCGGCGAACATCATGAATACCGCCAAGTTGATTCCGCTGCCCAACAGCGCCGGGAACACCTACGTTGGATTCTTCACCGGTCCCACGAACGACGATGAGTACCTGGGTAAATATGACCAATCGATCGGCGACAGGGATCATCTCGCGGTCACTTATTTCTTTGTGAAGACCACCCAGAACGCATTTGGTGGTGGACCGATTCCGTGGGACATCAACCAGTCCTATACCGATCAGACAAACGCCAACATTAGCGAAGTGCATACCTTCAGCCCGTCGACAGCGAACCAGGCCTGGATCACGTTTACGCGAGCGGCAGGCGGGCGCGTCAACTTGCCGGCGACTGACCTCGGCAAATTTGGATCGGATTTCACAATCCAGGGACCGTCGGGTTTACCGCAGCTCAACGTATCCGGATACTTCAATGCTGGCGGCGCTCTGGCCGGACCGGTTACGACCTCAGACTTTTACTCATTCCGCGACATGATCACGATGACCAAGGGCAAGCACACCCTCATCTATGGCGGCGAGGTTGCGCTCGACAAAGGAATGTTCGCCGCGAATCTGTACAACTTCGGAGTCTTCACATTCCAAAGCTCGGCCCCGACCAGCACCGGAAACGCTCTGGCCGACTTCGTGACTGGCCAGGTAAATACGATGGAGCAGGATACTCCGTACCACACGCTCATGAGCGCGTGGCATACGGCGTTTTTTGTGCAGGACAACTACCGCATCACGCCGCGGTTCACAGCGAATTTGGGACTCCGGTGGGATATCGATACGCCTCCGGTGGAGTCGTCGAATCTGACCGCGGCATTTGTTCCCGGCCAGCAGTCCACCGTGGTTCCTTCCGCTCCGCTCGGCATGTTATTCCCCGGTGACCAGGGAGTTACACGCGGCATTGTCGCCACACGCTGGCATCACGTTTCGCCGCGCGTTGGCTTCGCATGGGATCCGTGGGGAGATGGAAAAACTGCGGTTCGCGCTGGAGCCGGCATCTTCTTCGGCACAACCAGCGGCAACGAATGGAATCAGCCGGGCAACGCGCAACCGTTTGCCATCCGCCAGACTTTCAACTCCATCACATCTCTGACACATCCGTACAACAACCCTGGGTCGTTCCCGACTGGCGATCCATTTCCATACATCTACAATCCCAGCAGCCCGCGCTTCCTGAAGCCAGCCAGTATCGAGTCGATTGGTACAAACGTGCAATGGCCTTACATGTACCAGGTGAATTTTGCGATTCAGCGGCAGTTGCCCGGAAACTTTAGCCTCACTACCGCGTATGTGGGAACGCTGTCGCGCGATGTGCCCACGATGATCGATGACAACTACGCTCCCTATGCTCCTGGAGCGAGCACTTCTCAGACGAGTATCAATGCGCGGCGCCCATACGATCCCGGCATTCTTGGACAGAACATCTTCCTGACTTCAAACCAGACCGCCTCGTACCATTCGCTCCAGGTCTCGGTAAAGCGGCAGATGACCCACAACCTGATGCTCAATGGCTTCTACGTCTGGAGCCACGCGTTACAGAGCTCGAACGAATCTGCCATCGGACAGATGACCGCCCAGGACTTCGCCAACCTGTGGGAGGAGCGGGGCCCGATGGATGTCGACCGGCGCAACGTGGCCAATATCTCCGGCATATGGAACATCGAATACTACCGCGGATCGAATTCTCTGATGAAACATCTCGCAAATGGCTGGACGATCTCGCCGATCTTCTATTTCCAAAGCGGGCCACCCTTCGAAATCACGACTGGCTCAAACAAGAACTTTGACAGCGCAAACCACAACCGCCCCAACATGGTTCCGGGCGTCAATCCGTTCCTCGATCCCCATCGCAGCCGTCCGGTTGCGGCAGCTGCGTGGTTTAACACTGCTGCCTTTACCTCCAATGGCCCAGGTCTTCCCGGCGGCATTGGTCCTGGAGGTGCCGACGGCAATACGCCGCGCGATTCCCTCCGTGGCCCGGGCTATCGCAGCGCGGATTTGGGAATCTTTCGCAATATCCGCTTTGGAGAAAGGTTGACGTTTCAACTTCGCGGCGAAGCCACAAACGTCTTCAACATGGTGAGTCTCAACAATCCCACCGCAAACCTTGCCTCCTCGCTTAACGGCAAGATAACGTCGGCATCCAGTATGCGCATCATCCAGGTAGGCGGAAGGCTCACGTTCTGATTTTTGCGTGATCTTGATCAAGGACGGTATGCTCCATCTTGCATCTTGAGCAATGGAGCATACCGCATTTGCATTAGGAAGAGATTTCGCCGGCGTTCACACTCGGCCGCATCCACCGATCGCGGGAAGGATCATGAAGAAATCGCTATTAAGTATCGCGCTTGCAGTCTTTGTTTTTTCGCCTCTGACTTCATCTTTTTCGCAAAGCCCCTCTCCACCTGCGATTGACGAGCGTGCCGCTGCCGGCGACCAACCCGACGACCCGGGACCGCTCGCCACCGACTTGTCTCCGGATCTGAAGCGCCCGGCCATTCTCAAGGCAATGCAGAAGGTCGCCGACTGGCAGTTGCAGCACTCTGAGAGCCGCTACAACATCCAATGGACCTTTGCTGCGCTCTACGACGGCTTTCTGGCTGCATCGAAGACCACCGGTTACAAGCGCTATCACGATCGCGTTCTCCAGGTAGCGCGCGACAATCACTGGGAACTCGGACCACGCTTCGCACACGCCGACGACGAAGCTATCGGCCTCACTTACCTTACCCTTTATGCCGAAGATCCGAAGCCCGAAGAAATCGCGCCGACTCGCGACGGCTTGGACAAGTTGCTGGCGCGACCGGACGATCCACAAAAGAATCTCTGGTGGTGGTGCGACGCGCTCTACATGGCGCCACCGGTTCTCGCTCAACTCTCCGTAGCCACCGGCGATCATCGCTACCTCGACTTTATGAATCGCGAATGGTGGATTACCTCGGGCGCGCTCTACGATCCCACCGAGCACCTCTATTTCCGCGACGACCGATTCCTGACCATGCACGAGGCTAACGGCCAGAAGGTGTTCTGGTCGCGCGGCAACGGATGGGTTCTCGCTGGATTAGCCCTGGTTCTTCAACGCATGCCTGCCGACTATCCCGATCGCGCCAGGTATGAAAAACAGTTCAAGGATATGGCGGAGCGAATCGCGGGGCTGCAGCAACCAGATGGTGTGTGGCGCGCCAGTTTGCTCGATCCGGGCTCGTATCCGAACCCTGAAATTTCAGGCTCCGGATTCTTTACGTACGCCATGGCATGGGGGATCCGCAACAAGCTTCTCGATCGCAAAAAATATCTGCCCGTCGTCAAGAAATCCTGGCAGGGAATGCTCTCCCACGTTTACGCAGACGGAAGGCTTGGTTCCATCCAACCCATCGGCGGCGAGCCGGGCAAATTCAAACCTTCGTCCAGCTATGTCTACGGTGTCGGCGCCTTTCTGCTTGCAGGATCTGAACTATCGCAAATTGCTGGGAAGTGAGCTTCTGAGATCGGCGACCAAGGATCATCGATGCCCCAACTCTCTCGGAGGGAATTTCTATCGCTGGGCGCCGCGGCGCTTGCAGCACGCGGGGACACTATCAACTCGCCCGAAGATATTCTCGAGCATCCCCGTCAGAGCATCGAGATCATTGAGCGCCCGCGTGTTCTCACAGCAGCGCGCCGGTATCTGCATGAGCCGCCGAAGACTATCGTGTCCGCGCCTGCTTCACGGAGTGCAGGCGGTCTGCACGACTACTTCTCTGAAGCGGACTATTTCTGGCCCGATCCGAAAAATCCGACGGGACCCTACATCAATCGCGATGGCGAATCCGATCCCGACAACTTCAACACGCATCGCCTGTTGTTGATCAGACTAAGCATTCAAGCGCCGGCGCTTGCCGTAGCATGGGTTCTTACAGAACATCCCGATTTCGCAGCACATGCGGCTGCCCACCTCCGTGCCTGGTTCATAGAACCTGCAACGCGCATGAATCCGAACCTGCAATATGCGCAAGCCGTCCACGGCGTCAGCACAGGCCGCAGTTGGGGCATCATAGACACGCTGCATCTGGTCGAAGTGGCGCAGGCGACCATAGTTCTTCACAATGGCGGCGCACTCGCAGAATCCGATTGGGAGGGAACGAAGAACTGGTTCGCGCAATACCTTGACTGGATGCAAACCTCCGACCCGGGCCGCAAGGAGCGCGACGCGAAAAACAACCATGGGTCCTGCTGGCTTCTCCAGGCGGCAGCATTCGCATCGCTCACCGGAGATGACGGCGTCGTCCGCGAATGTCGCGACCGTCTTAAAAGCAACATCCTTCCTACGCAAGTCGCGCCGGATGGCAGCTTCCCGCTGGAACTCGTACGTACCAAGCCTTATGGATACTCGCTCTTCGACCTCGACGCCCTTGGAATGCTCGCGCATGTCCTGTCGACCAAATCAGACAATCTTTGGGACTACACACTACACGATGGCCGCGGCCTTGCGGCCTGCTTTCGCTTCATGACGCCATTCATTGCGAACAAACAATCGTGGCCCTATCGCCATGACGTTCAATACTTCGACGATTTGCCGGTGCGGCAGCCAAGCCTGCTCTTCGCCGGACTCGCTTACCGCAACCGCGAATATCTCGACTTATGGAAGCGTCTGGATCCTGATCCGCAAGTGCCTGAAGTCATTCGCAACCATCCCATTCGGCAACCCGTGCTGTGGCTTTCATAAGTATTTGCTTGCAAATGGTAATGGAGCATCCTGTCTGATATTTCGTTGCAAATTCGGCGGCGCTATACTGGGTGGTCCGATCCAGCACTCTCGCGCTCTCCCCATAAGCGCATCCATCGTGGAGGTATTTTTATGAAGGCGGAGTCTCTGCAGAGCAGTACCGCCCGAAATGGAAAGTCAGCGCATCGGCCTGCGTCTTCCGCTACTGCGCCGCGAGCGGTTTTGAGGCGGCCCAAAAAACTTCAGGCACCACTTGCTGCAAACGCGACTACGCAACCAGAGCACGGTGATCCCTATCAGTTGCAAGGACTGGACCGGGTGGTTGCGATTCTCGATCTGCTTGGCGCGAGCGACAATTCGCTGAGCCTTGCCGAGATATGTCAACGCATGGGATTGCACAAAAGCACAGCACATCGCGCACTCATGGCGCTGGAGCGCACCGGCATGATCGAACGCGCCCCTGCCAACCGCTACCGGCTTGGCCTCAAGCTCTACGACATGGGCAGCCGTGCTGTCGAGCAGATCGACCTGCGCTCGCGCGTCCATCCTCACCTGCGCAAACTCGCGTTGAGAGTGGGTGAGACTGTGCACCTGGGCGTGCTGCACAAGACGCGCGTGGTCTACATCGACAAGATTGAGCCCATCAATCGAAGAGTCTGCATCAGTTCGCGCACCGGCACCTCGAATCCTGTCTACAGCACGTCCCTGGGCAAGGCGATCCTGGCTTACCTCCCATCGGAGGAAGTTGCAAAGACTGTTTCGAAAATCCAGTTCACTGGTTTTACGTCGAAGACTCTCACGACTCCGACCGAGCTTTTCGAGGCACTGGAGCGTGTACGGCGCCGTGGCTACGCCGTCGATGACGAGGAGATGGAGATTGGAACTCGATGCGTTGGTGCGGCAATTCTGGATGCAACTGGGCATCCCATCGCAGCGGTCAGCATCTCCGGTTCCGTCACTCGCCTCGCTGCGCATTGCGTTCCGGCGATCGCCCAGCATGTAATCCGTTGCAGCCAGGAGATATCTTCAGCCCTCAGCGTAGAGGCCGAAGGCGGACCTACACGGCAGTAGTAGCCGAGCAGTTGTTGTAGTCGCATTTTCAATCGAATCCGAAAAGAAATGGAGCAGTCCGAAGCCTGCTCCATCACTTACATCATTCGACACACACAGCACAGACACACAATGTGGGTTTACTCATAAGGTGAAACTTGCAGACTTTATTTCTCAATAGTTTGCGGAATCCGATACCCCATAAGATGAAATCAAACGGCCGCACAGGGTGAAAGTTTCGGCCCTCAATTTACGCATAAGCTGAAATCTTATCCCATGCCAAATTAAGTTGCTTATAATAAGTCGTTTACGAGAATACGACCACTTGAATTATTGGTCGATGATAAGTTGGGGTACCACTCCTTGGTGCATTGAGATGGCCATCACCACCGAATACGACGCTTTGGCGCCAAGGAGTCGCGCAAGGGTACATCGCAGCATCACCCATGCCAAACGGTGCGGAGTATTGATCAACCAGTAATTGCCGTTACTGGGTTGACGGAAGTGTTGGCGGTGATACTCCCGGAACACCGCAACGGCCCTGAAATCCATCCTGCGGTAAAATGCGAGCAAGGCAGCCTTTTTGATGATGAAGGGATCCGCGAGTCAACCCACGCAAAGGGGGATCGAATCAATCTTGTCTGACTGACCATCCAGGGCCCCGTAGTCGTCGCACGACTATTGGTGTCGTGCTAAGTCTGCGGTCTTCTCGTTAAATCTGAGGCCAGGTTCCCTCTTGATAAGATACGGCGATATATGCAACCTCGTTCTGCTCCTTTTGGCTAGTGGAGTTGCTATCCGGAATGCGGCGAGGAGCAGACTCACTATCCGGTTATTCTGGGCATTTCTCGCGGCGGCATTCGGACTGTGGGCACTGGTTCCGGGTGCATGGTTAGCCAGTGTGGCTCTGCACGCCAAGATGCCGGAATTCCTTTTCGATAATCCTCCACTATTTCTACATATTGTGTTGATGACCGCGGCGGTGGCTTCCCGTCCTCACTTACGGTCGCCTGGTCGAAGACCTTATCGAGCGACGTTAAATTTTCTCGTCCTGCTCTTTGTCTGGGTTTTCGCATATGCCTTTTACCTGATCCCGTATCAGTACGGAAGCCATGGGGCAGTGACAATCCTGCGCTTTGAGGTCATCTTCTTTGTTGAGAATGCTATGCTGCTCGCCATTCTCGGCAGATTGATTTTCCGCTCCCAATCCCCATGGAAGTCCATCTATGTGCACCTGTTCGGAGCTTCTGCCCTCTACTCAATTTGTTCCGTGGCGTTTAGCGTGGCGGACTGGGGCATGAGAGACCCTTCGGGCGGTCGGATCGGCGCGAATTATCCGGTCATCAGAAATCTGGCTGTAGTGGTTTTCACGGCCTCAATCTTTTGGTTTCTTTGGATAAGTCTCGAAGGCAACAGGCGGATGGCGAAACTGGCCGAAGACGTTTCGGTGGACACTGCAAACCACAAGTACACTTCGTTCTTGGCAATGTTTTCGGTGCTAGCCATTCCCGTCGTCGGTGTGTGGGAACTTTTCCGAACCGGCGAACCGAGTGCAGCCCATGAAATGCGTCTCCTGGTGGTAATGGTGGCGGGATTGATTCTCGCTTCCGGCGCATTTGCTGAAAACTATCTGGCCAACCGCGAGTTTAGTTCCGATGTCGCGGAGGCCCACGACAGGCTTCGCCTGGCCATGGAATCCGGCAAATCAATGGGATGGGATTGGAATCTCGCCACGGGGCAAAACATTTGGTTTGGCGATTTGCAGACAACGCTTGGGATCAGCGCCGATACCTACCTCGCGCGCGAAGACGATTTCATTGAGCGCCTTCACCCGGACGACCGAGGACGAGTATCGAAGACATTTGCAGATGCAACGCAAAGTCGAAGTGAGTTCAAAGCGGAATATCGCGTGGTGCGGACCGATGGGACGATACGATGGCTCGCTGTCAGCGGGAAGTTCTATTCCCCATCTAATGGCGATCCACCTCGCGCTCTGGGGGTCGCGGTAGACATCACTGAGCGCAAGCAAGCGGAATTTGCGTTGCGAGAAAGCGAAGAGCGGTTCCGCCTGATGTCCAACACGGCTCCGGTGATGATCTGGATGTCCGGCACCGACAAACTCTGCACCTACTTCAACAAACCCTGGCACGATTTCACTGGAAGGCCCCTGTCGGCCGATCTGGGAAACGGCTGGATGGAGGGGGTTCACGCAGAAGACTTGCGGCGGTGTCTGGAAATCTACACCCTTGCATTCGATCGGCGAGAGTCGTTCAGGAGGGAGTATAGGCTCCGGGCAAGCGACGGGGAATTTCATTGGATTCTCGATATAGGTGTACCCAGATTCAATCCCGACGGCTCATTCGCCGGATACATTGGATCTTGTGTCGATATAACCGAGAGCAAACTGGCGGAAGAGGCGCTTTACAGCATAGGCAGCAGATTGATTGAGGCGCAAGAGGACGAGCGCACCCGCATTGCCCGAGAACTTCACGACGACTTCAGCCAACGGATGGCATTACTCGCCATTGAGCTTGATCGGCTCAGGCAGGACATTCCGGGCTCGAATGGCGACGCTGTCAACCGCATGGACGCAGTGCGAAAGCATGCTTCTGAGATAGGCTCTGATATCCAGGCCTTATCTCATCAGCTGCATTCTGCAAAGTTGGATTATCTGGGCATTGCGGTGGCAATGAAAGATTTTTGCAACGAGTTCGGAGAAAAACAGAAATTGAAGATTGACTTTCGGAGCCAAAACTTGCCGAGCCCCGTATCACCGGAGGTTGCCCTTTGCCTGTACCGCGTTTTGCAGGAAGCATTGCACAATGCTGCGAAACATAGCCATGTTTCGCACTTCGACGTACAACTCCAGGGAGTGCCAGGGGAGATTCAACTCACCATCAAGGACGCTGGAGTCGGGTTTGACGTTGAATCGGTCAATAAACGGCGGGGAATCGGTCTAATCAGCATGCGCGAGCGAGTCAAGCTGGTCAACGGAACGTTTTCGATTGCTTCGAGATTGAATCATGGTACCGAGATAGGCGTTCGAATTCCCATGAGTAACGCGCAAGTCCAATGACCTTAAACCGAGTTCCGGTCGTATTGTAGCTATCCAAGATCGGAAGCGCTTCGCGCGGAGGAGGTCTAATTGTGAGGCTCGATTTGCTCCGCGAGGCGGTTTCGATTTGGACACGAGAAGGAAGCCGCAGGCGTACTTAGCGGGCGCGG
>NZ_JBARMD010000073.1:0-4836 GCF_049802275.1 Occallatibacter sp.
CTTCCGTCGGAGTTTGTACCGCCGTCGCATTGAGGCCAATGCCGCGGACTTGCAATATTGTCCGCCGCATTGACCAGCCCGCGCTTCAGGGACTTCAGCTGGTGTAAACTAAATCAGAACCCCATGGTCCGGCTCACCCGAGCCGGCTCGACTGTGTCGGGACGTGGCTCAGCCTGGTAGAGCACTCGCTTGGGGTGCGAGGGGTCGGCAGTTCAAATCTGCCCGTCCCGACCATCACATTATAAACAACTTAGCGACTTACTCCGAGACGGCGGATTGTAGCGCCATGTGATTTGTAAATCAAGCATTATGCAGCCGGCTTGAACGTTGTCCAAGGCTCTAGTTGATTTGCAGGTTTTCCATCGGTACAGGTATCGCATTCCAGGCGGCGCCACAGGCAGTCAATGATGCATACTGAAAATCGAATACAACGTTGTGATTGGAGTCCAGTCCAACCAGTCGCGCCTCTGCGCCATTGTCCGCGTGCGCGTAATCGACCAGATATGTATCCCCAGGCGATTCGTAACTGCTCCCACAAATCTCAGAATAGATGCTTTGACCGTAATCGAAGTTCCACACATTCTGAGCCGTCATAGTGGCGGCATTCACGGAGTAGGTTGACACCTCGCTAAAGGTTCGCGATAGACCAGCGGGCTCGCCGGAGGGTTGATTCACACTCCCCAGACCATCGTTAAAAACCATAACGTAGCCGTCCGAAGTTATGGAAACTCCATGTTGACCGATCGGATAGTCCCCACCTGGGGCCAAGGCGAGTGCTTTCGCTCTCAGGGACGGGAAGGTATACCAGTATTTTGTGGGGTCGCCCAAAATCCAGACGATATCGCGCGTCGAATAATTCACCTTGATCAGGAAGTTCTCTCGGCTCGAAACAATGACAGTATCATCGCTCGGGTCGTATGTACTGGCGTTCACGTGAAACCAGTCGATGCCCGGTCGAACAAATGCACTTGGGTCGTCGCCATTGTTCTTCATGTACCTCGTCAATATGTCCGCCATATCAAAGACCCGAATCGGAGGCTCACTTGAGAAAGGTGAGATTTCCGCAACGATATCGTCGATACTGTCGCCAAGGTGGTCCGTTCCATTAAATTCAGCTAGCACGCCGGTTGGACCGGGATCGATGTTGTGGGTGAACGAGGCCAGAAGAGGTTCCGGAAAATCAGTCGGGAGCACAGATTGAATCCCGTTGAGTTGAATCGATGTAACAGCCGAGGACGACTGACTTCCACTCACGAATTGTCCATTTCCGAAGAAGACGGATTCTGAACCAGCTACATCCGAACCTACCCAACGAACCTGCCCGTCAGTATCGACGATTACCGGTGAACCAAGCAGGGACTTCAAGATGAAGAAGTTGTATCCCACGGCGCTTCCCGGCGCCCTGGCTTTGATAATCGTCGGATTTGTGTAGACCCCGGTTGGATCGGTGTACGGCTCGGTTGCAATCTGATATTGCAATTGTTGTATAGAGCCGTCATCAAATGCGAACTGGAAAGTCGCTTGATTTTGATAGCCCGCGTAAAGGCCAAACACCGGGAGATTGATTTGAGATTCCCGCAAGTAGCCGAGACGAGCTAGGGCAGCTCTGCTCCATGTCAGGTTCACCGCTTGAGACACTGAATTTGGCATCGGAGTAACCGTGAACGTCACGGAGGTCACTCGGAGGACACTTTGCCCTGAAAACTGGACGTAGGCGATAAATGGAGTAACGCCCGGTTGACTGCCAGTTATAACGATATTACTTTGTTGTGCGTCAGTACTGCTGGAGCTTTGGGAGGGACTTACTGTCCCCCGCCCGCATCCGCAAAGAGCCAGACT
Source organism: Occallatibacter sp. (assembly GCF_049802275.1). Lineage (NCBI taxonomy): Bacteria > Pseudomonadati > Acidobacteriota > Terriglobia > Terriglobales > Acidobacteriaceae > Occallatibacter > Occallatibacter sp. The sequence continues at coordinate 1,840 of NZ_JBARMD010000073.1, forward strand.
CAGACCTACTGCCACTCCACCCTTGAGAGCGGTCCGGATCGATGTCGTGTTCAATGTCTCGCTCCTCCACTGAAGTTGATTCCATTTGGATAACCGGTTGTGCGCTCTATCGGTTCTCTTGCCTGGAACTGCGGCTGTGCGATAAACACAGTTGTGCTTCTCATATGAGGGCATCTCCCAGCGAACAACACCGATGTTGCAATGCGCGGTTGACCTGCAATTTCAGCGGCGTCGTCCACGGTTCGCGCTACTCTCCCTACGACACACCACGAGCGTCCGAAGATCTCCCCGCTGCTATTTGGTCAAAGACGACTTATACAGACACGAGGCCTTCTTCTCGTTCGTGAAGGCGCTAAGAAGCCATCCTGCACTTCACAGGAGGAGAGGGCCCAAATGCCACTCGCAACTTTCGTGAGCTTGGCTATGTCGGTAGACGAGAAAAGGTTTCCGGAGTTTACACGGTGCAGTTCACAATCACACCTTCCATCGAGGTTGCGAGTGAACGAAGCATGTTGGATGTGCTCCTGGCCGAATAAAGCCAGGACTTGACGAAGGCATATCGCTTGCCTTCAGCAGCGATGTTTCGGTGCGGCTGGTCGTGCAGCGCAGCAATCGGAGCAAACGGTGCATCGGGTTCCACGCGGACTCGATCAGACACGAGGAAGTGGGTCATATAAACCTCCTTCTACGAACCATTCAAGTTGGCTGGGCACCCCTACATTGGTTAGCCACAAAGTTTGTTCCGCCACGCCAGTGGTTTAGTTCTCGGCGGCAATCCGAAGTTGAGTCGTTTTGGAGCAACTTTTGGCTCTAACCTGGCGTCCCATGTGCTCCGGGAGAAAGCAGAAGATTCCTAAAATCGTCCACCAGCGCCGACCATTAAAATCAATTACTTACATTGAAATCTGGCCACGCTAAACAGCTTGGGGTTCCCAAAAGGGTTTCCACTCTTTGGCAATTCCGTCGTCGGGGAGGCCCTTCAGCGGAGTAGCGGTTCTCTTCTTTTCTTCCTCATCCGGTTCTGCAAATACGGCTTCGACGACTCGAGTTACAGCCTCGACACGCTCGTTCCACCACGTCTTCGAAATAGACATCGAGAGTGATGCTTCCGGTGCCTCCGGCATGGCCCATGTTGTCACGAGCAACATCGAGACGTGCGCCGAAGCGCCGCATCAGGCTGGCGTGCATGGTCCGGAAGCTCCGGAAGTCAACCGTCGTTGGCAGTCCCAGCCTTTCCGCTATCGGCTTCAAGTGCCGGTTAAGCAGATTGTGCCGATCGAGAGGCCTGCCAACCTTGTTGGCAAAGACGAGGTCATCAGGCTTGCGGAACTTTTTGTTGCTCGCCCACATTCGCCGTATCGCCGCGAGAATGATGCCATGTTTGTCAAACGGCACCTCCCGTTTGCCAGCATCCGTCTTCACGTCGTCGAACTCATTTTCGTAAACACGTTTGCCTCCGGCGACATCGCCTCGAAGAAACTGGTCGATGACCGCATCGACAATCGCGCTGCGGTACCAGACAACTCGCGGAGATATGTGGAGCTGGCCAAGAGGAATAGCTCTCTGTTTGTAGACCCAGAGAAAGTGCCACTTTAGATTTCGAATTTCGAGGACCATTACCAGTTTTCGCCTCTCTACCTCGTCAATTGACTTAGACCGGACTGCAGACCAGCGGCTCGAAGCCCTTTTGCGCCCTTTTGTCACGCACCCGACGACGTTCTGTGTGGATCCGCTAGACTAAAGCGATCCTCGCGAGGAGCCAGGGCCCGAAGCGCTCTGCCCAGAAAGTGCTATTCGCCGCAGGACTCCAGGACGGTCAATGCTGAGTTCTAACCCTGCTCCTCTTACCTAGTACTTCTGCCAGTCCCATCTACACGTACATCACCCAACGCGGCAGTTCCGAATTGCAGCTAGAACAGATATCGTTCGATGAACAGCACCTCGGCACGAAAAGGAAGTCGCGATTCTTCTTCTTTGCGTAGCCGTGCCCTTCATCGTTGACCACCAAGAACCGGGTTGGTCGCTTGGCCGCGGCGATAGCCCGCAGCATCAGAGGGTGCGCGACCTTCACCTTCTCTGCATGGGGAAGCAGATGATCGTAAATCCCCCGGTGAAGATCGTTGCTTCCATGGCGATCGTCCGGGGTTGGGGAAGGGTTTTGATCCAGACGTCAAGTTCGTGCCGCGTCGATCCGATCTTGCCTTCACGCTGGATCTTGCCGGCAGCGTCCTTCACGCAATAGCTGGTCGTCTTCTTGTGAACATCAAGTCCGATGTATTACATAGTGTCCCGAGGAGCTCCGTGGGTAGTTCTCTGAATCAGCGCGCTGCTGAGTTCAGCCTTTGTAACACCCTCGTGCTCCTCCTCGACTTAGCATTCAAACAATCCAACTGGAACCGACAATGATGCCAGTCTCTTCGGCCGAGGCGAGGTTCGAAGTTTGAGTCGGCTGTGTTTACTTACCGTATTGCTTGGCAGCATTGGCGATGGAGGGGCCGGCTTTGGCAAGGTCCTGAGGGGTCATGACAGGCCGGATCGAGACCTTCGCGTTGAACGCCAGAAACCAAGGCTCCGCGATAGAGGGGATCTGTGACTGGTCCTGCATGTCGAAGACGATGGATCCGGACCGGTTGCCGTCGTCGTCGGCAATGAAATAGGCTGCTTCCGGCTTGAGGTCAGCCAGAATCTTCTCGATGGTAGAGCCGAGGGTTCCAGCCTTGGCGGCGGCATTGCCGGATTCCACGGGAATCGAAGCTCGAAGCAACATACGCATACCGTTTCCTCTCCTTTGAAGGAGGTCCACTTCTACCGGAGCCTATAGACGGATGTCAAGGCTGGGTCCCCCGCCAAGGGGCTAATGTCCGGATAGACCACCAGAACGAAGCCGCAGGCGCCGCGGCCGCTACGGCAGTGGCTGGCGAGTTGCTTTGAGGCCGGGATAGGTTGGGTCACAGGAGGTACCTACTGTGACCAACCTTCGCAAGATGATGCTCGAGG
>NZ_JBARMD010000074.1:0-11613 GCF_049802275.1 Occallatibacter sp.
CTGGTGCAGGATTTGAACCAGGTTGTGCCATACGACTGGGCGACGTTTTTGCACGATCGCGTGGACAAGATCAACCCGCATGTCGATGTGGCAGGGCTGGAGCAGGGCGGATACAAGCTGGTGTTCAAAGACAAACCGAGCAAGTCAGAGCGGATGATGGCGGCGGCTGGAGGACGCCGCGGTGGCGTAGATTGTTGGTATTCGATCGGGCTGCGGCTTGGACCGGACGGGACGATTGCCGATGTGTTGTGGAATGGACCGGCCGACAAGGCTGGACTTGCGCCGGGCGAAAAAATCATGGCGGTGAATGACAAGGTCTACTCGGGCGATGCGCTGCGCGAGGCGATTCGCGAGGCGAAGGATCCTGCGAAGCCGATTCGCGTGATTGTGCAGGCAGACTCGTTCGTATCGACGATGCAGATTGATTATCACGATGGGGAGCGGTACCCGGCGCTGGAGCGCGTGGATGGAACTCCGTCGTATCTCGATGACATTATCAAGCCGCTGACGACACCGGAAAAGGCACCGGCGGAGAAGAAGGAGGACGCGGAGTAATGAAGGATGCAGGCGACATCGAATCGATTTTTCTGTCGTTCGTCACAAATCGCCTCCTGAACCCATTTTTGGCGTCAAACGAGCTGATATGATCGAGCATTCAATCACATAAAAGCTCGTAAACCGGCAAGATTTTTCAGCCTCGCCCGGGACGAAGCCCGGGCGACGAAATACGTTTTACTAGACTAGCGGATTGTAACGATGGAGCCCGCTTTTCGCGGGGTGAACCATGAGTATTAAAAGTCTCTTCGGTCGCTCAGATCGCGTGGGAATGCGACCTATCCCATTTCTCGGCAGTTTCCTGATCGTCGGCCTGTTGTTTGCATTGCAGCAGTGGCTCGGCATGCGAATCCTTTATCAAAGGTCCCCTTTCCGCCTCGTGCCCGCAGTTGCGGCCTGGGAACTGCAGTATTTACTGTGGGGGATTTTTTGCTGGTTTCTGTGGCTGTGGCTCGGAGACAGCCTGCAGAAAGCGGGATGGCGATACATCCTGTTTCGCATTGTTCCCCTCAGCATCGTGATGAGTGTTGTGGTTGAAATGGCCCTCGCTGCATGCTTCCCTCAGTTCCCTATCAGGAGCAAGCCGATGAGTTTCTGGCAGAGAGTGGACTTCAGCCTCGCCGAGGAATTTCTCGAGAATACGGCAGTCTTCTGGGGGGCCTTCATGGTGATCCGCGGCATCGGGTATTACCGGGAATCGCGACAGAAGGAAAGAGATATGTCGCAGCTCGCTGTTGAGCTGACAGAAGCAAGAATGCTGGCGCTTCGGATGCAGATCAATCCCCACTTTCTGTTTAACACCATGAACAGCGTTTCAAGCCTGATGTACTCCGACGTAAGTGCGGCGGACCGGATGCTGGAGCAACTTTGCAGTCTGCTTCGCGTGTCGCTGGAGCGAGGGCCAAAACAATTCACCTGCCTCCAGGAAGAGACGGAGTTCATCGGGATGTACCTTTCGCTTCAGGACATCCGATCCGCAGGGCAGGTCCGCCAGAGCATCACCATCGATCCCCGCCTTTATGATGCTCTCGTGCCGACTATGATTCTTCAACCGCTGGTTGAGAATGCGTATGTTCACGGGCTTTCGCGAGTGACTGAGGGATTGATCGAGCTGACCGCGAAAGAAGACGACGGACAACTCTGCATTCAGGTTCGGAACAGCGGGGTTGGGTTAAAGCCCGCGAAGGGAGAAGAGACTAGCGGAATGGGCATCGGCCTCTCGAACATCAGAAACCGTCTCAGATTGCATTTTGGCAACCAATTCTTTCTGTCAATTCGCGAGACTTCGAATGAGCTTGTTGAGGCGACGGTGAAGTTCCCGCTGACTTTTGCGAATCCGAATGAGGACGCTTGTCACCAGGGGGAGAAGTCATTGCCGGACAAGCGGCGTGACCCGCAGTACCAGTAGCAGGTGATCAGGTCCTGCGGTGGGACTCTTCGCGCTGGGAACACCAAAGAAGCAACTACAGATCTTTCGGCTCCGCTTCGCTGCGCTCAAGATGACAGCCTGTCTTGAATGACAGCCTGTCTTGGGTTGAACTGACAACGCGGACGTGGACTGTCTATTGCAGTTCGCGACGCTAGTGGGGACGTCCGGGGAGGACGAAGTGCTCGTCGCAGCGGGGCTCGTAGAAGTCGCCGGCCATAATGATGGGGCTAGCGTAGGCTGCGGGTTTGCCGTCAACGAGCCTCTGGGGATAGAGAGCTTTTGCGCCGCAACTGCAATAGGCAACCAGCTCCGTAAGGTTGCCGGCGTAGATGCGCACGAGCCACGAAAGCTGGAGCATTTCGCCAAAAGGCATGCCGCGGAAGTCCAGTTCGAGGCCGGAGACGATCACGTCGTAGCCAGCCTGCAGCAGGCGCTTGGTGAAGAGGAAGAGATCGGCGACGAACTGGCCTTCGTCGATGGCGATGCACTCAACGCGCCTGCCGATCTGTTGTTCGGTCGCCGCGAGGATGGGCAGGATGGACCATGGATCGGAGTTCGGAAATTCGATGGCTTCCATTTTTCCGCAGCCGTTGGGGTTGCGGCTTTCGACGAGGCCGGCTGCGGACTTGGTATCAGCGCTGGGTTTGAGGAGGAGAACGCACTGATGTGCGTACTGGCGGCGAATCTCGATACGGCGCAGGAGTTCGGCGGTCTTGTTGCTCCGCATGGGTCCGACGATCATTTCGAGTTTGCCAAGCACGACGTTCTCTCCGACGCTTGATCTGTCAACGCTGCCGCTTAAAGAAGTCAGCCGAAGCGGGCGCGCTTGACGGTCTGGCGGAAGTCTTCCCCAGTCATCTCGACTTTCACGCACATTTCGGCGAGGCGAGATCGCATACGATCACCGATGCGGTCGCCCAGAGTCTGCTCGCGAGCAGCGCGCTCAACATCGGACTTGGCTCCGCTTCCCGCCGCCAGGTCGGGATAGTTGGTGGTGATGATGGTGGTTTGCTTGTCGTTATAGCGGGTGTTGAGAATCAGTGCGACCGTGTCCCAGACCCATTCATTAGGCTTCTGCGCGCCGAGATCGTCAAGCACCAGCACCTCCGCGGCGAAGACCGGCTTGAGGAGCTCGAGCTCGGTGGTGTTGACCTGGGAGTTGTAGCTGTTCTGGATGTTCTTGAGCAACTCGCGGTAGTCGCAAAAGAGGCCTTTGCAGCCCTTTTCCTGGATGAGGCGGCGGAGCACGCCGACAGCGAGATGCGTTTTACCTACGCCGATGGAGCCCGTGAAGAGCAGGCCTTTGCCGGCGGTGTCGACCGGGTAGGCTTCGACAAACTTGCGCGCGGTAAGGTGTGCGCGGCTCAGCGACTGATCCGCGCCGCGGAAAGCGGTTTCGTAGCCATCGAGCGTGTATTGGCGATACCGTTCGGGGATGTGGGCGGCGGACACGCGGCGCTCTTCGCGGTCAGCTTCCTGACACTCGCAGGCGCGGGAGATCCAGAGGCCAGCATCGGACATGACGCGGACCAAGCCTACGCCGTCGCAGATGGGACATGTGCTCATGGCTCTCTTCAGCGTAGCGCAATCGGCGTGAGTGCGTGACGGTGGGAAAGGCGTGCTGGTTGGTGGAAAATGTGCTGGTCCGCAGTCCAATGAAGAGAAGGCGCCCGCGGCGGGAGTCAGGGCGTTAAGATGGATTTCGTTTGGTTTCAGCTCTCAGGGAAGGATGTGCTGCTTTGAATCGAACTGCTATGCGTGTTGGCCTCGCAATTCTTGCTGTATCTTCTGGGATTTTCTCGCTTGGGCCGTCGGGACTAATTCTATCTGCGCAGGAACCCGGGAACCTTCCGGAGACGAAGGCTCCTGCACCAACGCAAGCGGCTGCGAAGCATCCAGACAATGACTATTGGCGCAAGCACGACCAACAACTGCTCACAGATTTTCCGTGGCTGGAACGGTTCAAGGAGGCTGATTTGAAGCTGGGGCCGCCGGCAGCGGGGGAAAAGCGCGTGGTGTTCATGGGCGACTCAATCACGGAGGGATGGCACTTCGATGCGCCGGGTGGAGTGTTTGCAGCGAAGCCTTATGTCAATCGCGGCATCAGCGGGCAGACGACGCCGCAGATGGTGCTGCGCTTCCACCAGGATGTGATTGCGCTGCAGCCAAAGGTGGTGGTGATTCTTGCCGGGACGAACGATATTGCGGGAAACACTGGACCTATGACGCTGGAGGAGACGGAAGCCAATCTGGCGGCGATGGCAGAGATGGCGACGGCCAATCATATTGGGGTGGTGCTGTGTTCGATTTTGCCGGCGTTCGATTATCCGTGGCAGCCGGGGCTGATGCCTGCGCCGAAGATCGATGCGATCAATGCGTGGATGAGGGATTATGCCGCCGCGCACGGGGACGTGTATGTTGATTACCACTCCGCGATGAAGGATGAGCGCGATGGATTACCCGCAAATTTGAGTCACGATGGCGTGCATCCCACGCAGGCGGGCTACGACATCATGGCGCCGCTGGCGGCGGCGGGAATTGCGAAGGCGTTGAAGAGCAGTGCACAGTAATCAGAGACGGCAGCGATCCCAGATTCAGTCTTTGAAGAGAATGCCTGGGCTCGGGTGTGAAAAACCCCAGGTCTCAAAAGCGAGACCTGGGGCACCCCGTCTGTAGCCGACTGCGAGTTTTTACGGTGAATTCTTGCCGCGGTTCTTATACGGCGGCGGTGGCGTTTGCGGTGTGGGAAATCTCCGTCAGCAGCTTGTCGGCGTGTTTTTCTTCGTTGAGGGTTTCCTGCAGGATCTGCGCGTGTTCTCTGAGGCCAAGTTGCTCGGCCCAATCGCGGGCGCTGCCATAGGACGCGATCTCGTAGTGCTCGATCTTTTGCGCACTGGCGATGAGACCCGCATCACGGACGGCGCCAGGATCGGACTCCTTGGTGATGTTCTCGCCGGAACTGATGATCGCGGCAAGAACTGAGTCCTTCTTGTCACTGAAGTCGTTCATCAGATCGCCAAGCAGGCGCTGCAGCCTGGTGACATGATTCCGCGTTTCCTGCAGGTGCGATTGAAATGCCTGTCTGAGCTGCGTCTCCTGTGCATGATCAATCATCTTGGGAAGCCCGTCGACGATTTGATTCTCGGCCGAGAGCAGATAGCGCAGTTGTGCGGTGTAAAGTTCGCGCAGGTTGGGGAAATCGTTGGGCGTAATGAGTCCCATATAGAAATTACCTCTAGTCAATTTTGCGTCCGTTCGTTCCCTGCTATTGGAGGGACCTGACATGATGGGCGTTGTCCTGCGATCTGCAAATTTAGGAGAAAGAAAAGGCCGGAAATTGGTGAGATTCGGCCGTTGAAATGCCTGTCTGATAGCTGGCGCGGAAACAAGTCGAACCCACGTATCGTTATGTGAGAAAGGCTGCCGGATGGAGTGACCGCCGGTGGCTGGGAAAGTATGACTATGGAATGGGACCGTCCAGCTCCAGCCGACGCCGATGGGGCCGCGAATGGGGAAGAATCCGCAAGCAGAGGCTGAATCGTTTGCTCTGGCTGGTGAATCCCAATACAATAGATACGGAAGATTGCAGGAAAGGTTTGTCTTTAGCGATGCCCAAGGAAAAGATCCATCCCAACTACGCTGCGGTGCGCGTGATGTGCGCCTGCGGAAACAACTTTGAGACCCGGTCGACCCACAAGGGCGACATTCACGTGGAAATCTGCTCCAACTGCCACCCGTTCTTCACCGGTAAACAGCGCCTGGTGGACACTGCGGGACGCGTGGAGCGGTTCCGCCGCAAGTACGCGAAGGCTGCCGAGACGTCTCCGGCAAAATAGTCTGGAGCACGCGGCTGCGAGATTGGGCCTCCGCCTCGGCGGAGGCCCACGTATGTTTGGTAGAAGCAGCTTCGAGTTTCTGGCTCCTAGCTGCTAGCTGGTCAACTCGGCAAAATGTTCGGTCGCTCGCCGGACCGATCGGCGGGGCAGCAATGGTCTTTATTACTGCATTGATCCTCGAAGCTAGGAGCTAGAAGCTGCATGGCCGGCAAGGGATTCACGGTAAAGAAGGACTGGGACAATCCCAGAGAGCATGCGATGCCCGCGGGGGTTCACGTGCCGGCCGAGATGCGGATTGGGCCGGTGCTGATTGCGCCGGCGACGGTGCTGGCTCCGATGGCTGGGGTCACGGATACGGTGTTTCGACGGTTTATCCGTCATGCGAGCCTGTTTTCGAGAGATCAGGAAGCACAGAACAAGGATCAGGAAATTGCGGCGGTTGAGGAATCCGTCACGAATCAGCAGTCTGGATGCGGGCTGTTGATGACGGAGTTTACTTCAGCGGATGGGCTTTCGAGGATGCGGGAGTCGAAGCGCAGGCGGTATCTGACCTTCTACGATGACGAGCATCCGATCGGGGCACAGTTGTTCGGATCGAATGCGGAGACACTGGCCGAAGCCGCACGGATTGTTCAGGATACCGGGTTTGATACTGTCGATTTGAATCTCGGCTGCCCGGCGAAACGGGTGGTGGGGTGCAATGGCGGTTCGGGGCTCCTGAGGGATCTGCCGAAGATCGCGGAGATTTTTCGCACCGTGCGCCGGGCCGTGACGATTCCCTTCACCGTGAAGTTCCGTATGGGCTGGAACGATGCGGCAATTGTGTGTGTGGAACTGGCGCGAATGGCTGAGGCCGAAGGCTTGAATGCTGTAGCACTGCACGCCCGTACACGCGAGCAGGGCTACAGCGGACAAGCGCGATGGGAGTGGATTGCAGCCATCAAGCAGGCGGTGGGAATCCCCGTGATCGGCAATGGCGACATCCGCACTCCCGAGGATGCCGCGGCCATGGTGGCGCAGACGGGATGCGATGCAGTGATGATTGGCCGGGCTGCGGCGGCTAACCCGTGGATTTTCAGGCAGATCGCTCAATACACGGCAACCGGCGTCTACGACCAGCCGACGTTTGACGATCGTCATCACATGATCCGCGCTTATTTCGAGATGCTGCTGGCCGAAGCAGAAGCCACCAAGGACCTGCCCCGCGATGCGCGCCTGGGTGAAACGGCGGGCAAGATGAAGCAGTTTGCCACGTGGTTCACGCACGGTGTGCCAGGGGGTGGGCGCCTGCGCAAGGCAATCTACCAGGCTAAGACCGGAATGGACGTTCTGGACCAGGTGAATGCCTTTTTTGCCTCTCCTGCGCCGGTGACGGACGTTACCGAAGACAGCGGTTCGGGATCCTTCCCGGAGACCGCCCTTATGTGCGACTAACGACATCACCGGCAGAATCATTCTGTTAGGGCAAATGCTCTCCTTCTAGTTCATTCCAGCGCAAAGGTAACGTGCGAAATGTTACCTCTGCACCTTTGTCTTACAACAACTTAGACCAAAGTGGCATATTCGTAACGAAGGCCCACGGCTATAGTTGGGTTACTGAAGGGCGAGATGCCGATAGTCGAGGAATCAACTCTGGCCCTGGGTTCACCGCTGACGATTCTTCGCTGAGGAATTAAGCCGGTCTCCCCCTATTCCAAGTGCCGAGAAAGACGGGACCTTGAGGAATTGGAAACCCAAATCGAGCAGGATGTGGCACGCGACGATTGCATTCGCGCTGCTCTGCTCGATTTGTGTGCCACTTTCGTCCCAGCGGTACAGCTTTCGCGAATACATTCAGGGTCTCGGAAATCCCAACATCACTTCAATTCAACAGGACCGAGTCGGGTATCTGTGGATGGGGACGCAGAACGGACTTTACCGCTACGACGGAAGCCAGTTTCAGCGCTACGGGGCGGAAGAGGGCATCCCTGACCGCATTATCGACAACGTTTTTATCGGTCTCGATGGGACCCTCTGGGTGGGAACAACAGCCGGCGTTTACTTTGAACGCAAGGACGGTAGATTCTCCGAGGTCCGGCTCCCCTATCCATTGAATGAGTTCACCCACCCGACCGGAACGACGTTTGCCGCCATCAAGCAGGACGAGGTTGTGACCGCATCGAGCAGCCGTGGTGTGCTGCTGAAGCGCCGCGGTACAGACGACTGGATCGCAGAGCCACTGGACGTGAAGGGAGGATTTGTGTGGAGCGTGCTCTATGGACCGGATGGTTCCTTGTGGTACGGCTGCGAAAAAGATCTTTGCCGTTTGAACAACGGCCAGACGACGCACATGGGCACCGCGCTTACCCTGCCGGAGGGCCCATGGCTGACCATGATGGTTGCACGCAATGGACACATCTGGTTGCGCAGCACTCTGCACGTTGTGGAATTGCTGCCCGATGGCAGTCAGGCTTATCTGCGGGACCTGCCCGGTGAGGCGACGTCAGAAGCGTATACCACCCTTGTCGAAGATAAGCAGGGCCGCATTTTGACGGCCCAGGGTTCTGAGTTGGCGCTGTGGGAAAAAGACCACTGGCGGCTGGTGACGGACCACAACGGTTTGTCTCCGTTTGAAGTCCAGGAGTTGTTCGTCGATCGCGAGGGATCGATCTGGATGGGCGTGGTCGGCCATGGACTGCTGCGCTGGGTTGGTGAAGACCGGTGGGAAGGTTACACGCAGGCCGACGGGCTGAGCGACAACCTGATCTGGGCAGTGCAACGCGATCACCAGGGAAGACTCTGGATTGGTACGGACTCCGGGTTGGATTGGATACCCGCAGGAGGAAACGCGCCGAAAATCTGGCATTCGCCGGGAGTGCATGTGGCGCGCGCCGGATCGCTGGAGGTGACTGCAGACGGAGCAATCTGGATGGGCAGCATGGCGGGAAGCCTGACCAGGATTGACCCCAAGTCGCTGTCAGGTAAACAGCAGGCATTGCCTGCGATATACGGGATCCTGGCTGACGGGCCACACCGCATGTGGATCGCTACTGTGAGCGGGATGTTCCAGCTCGATCCAACCGGACCTGATCGTGAACCACATGCGGTGATCGATCCGGTGTTTCCGAAGTCGGCACGGCGCTTCACCGACATGAGTCTGGACCAGTCGGGCAATTTGTGGGTGACTTCGGATCAGGGGATTTTCAAGCACGATGCGAGCGGCTGGCATGCAATTGATCCGGGCAACTCCGGCGCACGGCCTGACTTGATCGCGGTGGACTGGAACGGCGATATCTGGGCGGCCGGGCCATCACAGGACTTGATGCGACTGCACGTGAGCGGGAACAAGGTGGTGGAAGCGGATCACATTGGAAGACCGCCCCTGATGTCAGAAGAGATCGTATCGCTGGTCGTAGATCATCGTGGCTGGTTATGGGTGGGTGAAGACGCCGGCGTGACGGTCTACGATGGGCATCGCTGGCGGAGCTTTACCCAGGATGACGGACTGATCTGGAACGACACCGACAGCTTTGCGCTTGCTGAAGATCGGGACGGCAGCATGTGGATTGGTACTTCAGGCGGATTGAGTCACATGATTGCGCCGCAGGATGCACTGTCGGGGTCGCCGCCGCCGCCGGCAATCTCGCAAGTGATGCTCGGCAGCGCGGCAGTGAAGGACGGTGGCTCTCTAAAGTGGAACCCGAACCAGCTAACAATTTCGATGGCGCTTCTGTCGTTCAAGGACACGCAGGACATCGGCATCCGCTATCGCCTGATCGGCGAGCAGGATTCGGGCTGGGAAGAGACGCGGGAGATGACGCTGCATTATCGCCATCTTGAGCCGGGCTATTATCGCTTCGAGGTTGCAGCCGTGAATGCCGCCGGCAGCACAGTTTCACCGGTAGCATCGTTCTCTTTTACGATTCTCCCACTGTGGTGGCAGGACAAATACATCAAGTGGGAACTTGGTGCGCTGGTCCTGGTGATGGCAGTATGGACGTGGCGACGCCGGGTGGGCCAACTGATGCGACAGAAGCGGCAACTGGAAGAAGCAGTTCAGGGCAGGACCCAGGACCTTGAGCGCGAGAAGACCGAACTGGTGAGGACGCGCGAGCAGATGCGCCATTTTGCGGAGCACGATGGCCTTACGGGGTTGTGGAATCACCGCATCATTGTGGAACGGCTGCGGGGCGAAGTGGAACGTTCGAAACGGGACGGAACGCCGCTCAGCATTATCCTGGTCGATCTCGATTACTTCAAACGCGTGAATGATGCGATGGGTCACGTAGCCGGCGACCTGGCGCTGCGCGAGACGGGCGGCATCTTCCAGCGCGCTGTTAGGAGTTACGACTGGGTGGGCCGTTACGGCGGCGAGGAATTCCTGCTGATCCTGCCGGGGTCGAATTTTGAAGCGGCACACAAGCGTGCGGAACACCTGCGCATGACGCTGGAGGCAGCGCGAATCGGCGAGGGAGATAAGACCTTTTCAGTGACAGCAAGCTTTGGCGTTGCCGCGGGCTTCCCGACCGATTACGAGGAGATGATCCAGGTTGCGGACGCGGCGCTCTATCGCGCCAAGAATGCGGGACGCAATTGCGTGGAATCCACGGAGATCAAGCCGAACATAATCCCGATCACTGCCGCCGGCTAAAACACATTACGCCATGGGCAGATGAATTATGGCCCGCGCACCGGGACCATCCTCACGATTGACGAGACGGATTTCGCCGCCATGGGCGCGGGCAATTTGCTGCGCAAGAGCGAGCCCTACTCCGCTGCCCTTGGGCTTTGTGGTGTAAAAAGGCACGAAGAGATTTTCAGTGTTGGCGATACCGAGGCCGCTGTCTTCGATGCCGATCACGAGGCTCGACTCAGCAACACGCCATCCGATGCGCACCGGTTTGGCGCCGTTCGCAAGAGATGCGTCTACGGCGTTGGTGAGCAGATTGATAAACATCTGTTCTAGCTGATCGGGATCGGCGTTGAGCGTGACTTGGGGCCCGGGGTCGAGGAGTACGGAAACGCGCTGCTCAAGCAACGCAACCCGTTCGAGGAGGAGACCGGCTTGCACAGGCTTGAGATGCGGAGGCGGCAATTGCGCGAGGAGGCGATAGGACTGCACGAAGCGATGCAGAGAGTCGGCGCGGCTCTCGACGACGCTGAGGCCGCGGCGAAAATCGCGGACCGTGGCATCATCTCCGCCAATGGCTTCGGCGCGTGCCAGCAGGCTTCCTGCGATGGACTTGATAGGCGCGAGTGAGTTGGAAAGCTCGTGGCCGAGAACACGAATCAAGCGCTTCCACGCGATCTGCTCCTCTTCCTGCAGTGGCTGGCTCACGTCGGCTAGCAACAGCAGCGTATGCGGCGCGCCATCCTGACGAAAAATTGCTTTACGCAATAGCCAGCGCGAGGGCTTGTTACCAAACGAGTGAATCGTCTGATCGGCGGAAGCAAGCAGATTATCCAATCCAAGCTCACGCGAACTGTGACCAAAGCATCGCGCCAGGGGGCGGCCAAGAAGCTGCGCACCGGCGTTGTTCACGAGCTGCAGCAGGTCTTCGCGATCGAAAGCGAAGAGTGGTGCGTGCATCACCTCGAGAATGCGCGCAAGCAGTGCCGTGGCTTCCAGTGAACGAACGCGCTGCTTCTGCAGAAGGTCGGCGAGAGCATTGATTTCCGATGCCAGTTCGCCCATGGCATCGGCCGAATTTGCGCCGCGGGCGCGGAAGGAGTAATCGCCTTCGCGGAGCGAGGAGACAACGTTGGAAAGTGTTTGCAGCGGGCGCATGAGGCCTTCAATCAGTGAGGCTGCAA
>NZ_JBARMD010000075.1:0-4958 GCF_049802275.1 Occallatibacter sp.
CCCCAGCGCCATCGGCATCATGCCCAGGATCATCGCCAGCGCCGTCATCAGCACCGGCCGCAAGCGGACATAGCCCGCATTCAACGCGGCCTGGCGCGCATCGCCCACCAGTTCTTCAAGCTGTTCGCGCGCAAAACTGACCACGAGGATTGAATTCGATGTCGCAACGCCCATGCACATGATGGCGCCCGTGAGTGCGGGTACGCTGAGACGGGTCCCGGTCGCGAACAGGAACCATGCGATTCCGGCCAATGCTGCAGGTAACGCCGAGATGATCAGGAACGGATCAAGCCAGGACTGGAAATTCACGACGATCAGCAGATAAATCAAGAGGATCGAGAAGACCAGGCCGCTGAGCAGGCCGAGATACGATTTCTGCATGGTCTCGCTTTGTCCGCGCAGAATGATGTGGGAGCCGCGAGGCAGTTGCTTCTCATATTTGGCCTTGATCCGCTCCATCTCGCGCGTTACGGTTCCCAGGTCGGTGCCCACAACATTGGCATAAACATCCAGCACAGGCTGTACATCGTAGTGGCTCACTGTGCCCAGTTCCGCACCCGGCTTCAGCTGTGCAAGGTTGCCCAGGATTTGGATTGGCTGTTGCGCGGAACCCGGCGCATTGGTCTCCATCGTTGGGGAATTCGAGCCTGTCGATCGGCTCCCGCCGCTTTTACTCGACGAGGTTACCGGCAGGCTCTTCAACGCGGATATTGAGTCGAGCTTGTACTCCGGCGCCTGTACCACCACGTTGTAGCTGACCCCATTCCGGGGATCCAGATAAAAGCTCGGCGTCGTCTGAAAGCTGCCGCTGAGCGCGACCAGGAGACTCTGTGCGACATCGAACTGCGTCAAGCCGATCGCCTGGGCGCGCGTGCGGTCAACGTCGACCGTGAAATTCGGATAATCAAACGGCTGCTGAATGCGCGCATCCGCCGCACCGGGCACATACCGGACTTCGTTCAGCAGCCGTTCTGCAACCGCTCGGTTGCCATACAGATTAGGTCCCACGATCTGAATGTCGATCGGAGCCGACAAGCCGAAGTTCAGAATCTGCGTGACGATGTCCACCGGCAGAACGTAAAACGTCACCCCCGGGTACTCCCGCGCCAGAACACCCCGCAATTCATTCACATATTCTTCCGTCGGATGATGCTTCGTCGTCAGCTGCACCTGGATATCAGCATCCTCCGGTCCGATTGGCGCCGACGTCGAGTAAGAAAGGTTCAGGCCCGAGTAGGGAATCCCGATATTGTCCACGATCGTCGCCATCTCGTTCTCGGGAATGTGCTGACGAATGGTTGCATCAATGTGATCGCACAGCGCGGCCGTCTCCTCGATGCGTGTGCCGGTGCGACCGCGCACATGAATCTTGAACTGTCCGGCATCGACGGTGGGAAAGAAGTCCTGCCCCAGCCAGGGCACAAGCAGCGCAACCGAGGCGATCACGAAAATCAAAAATGCAATCAGAAAGACCGGAGCATAATCCAGGCACAGCGTCAGGATCCGCACGTAGCCGTTGCGGAACCGAGTGAATCCCGCCTCAAATCCGCTCTGAAAGCGAACGAACGGATTCCGGCTCACCTGTTTGCGTGCCGTCAGGGCGTCATCGTGCTCGTGCAGCAGATACTTCGCCATGGTCGGCACAACGGTGCGCGACAGCAGGTAACTGGCGAGCATCGCAAATACCACAGCTTCTGCGAGCGGAACGAACAGGTAGCGCGCTACGCCGCTCAGAAGGAACATCGGCACAAATACGATACAGATGGCCAGCGTCGATACCAGCGCTGGCGTGGCAATCTGCGCCGCACCGTCCAGGATGGCCTGCTCAATCTCCTTGCCCTGTTCGAGATTGCGGTTGATGTTTTCGATCTCCACCGTGGCGTCGTCTACCAGGATGCCGACCGCCAATGCCAACCCGCCCAGGGTCATAATGTTGATGGTTTCGTGCAGCAGGGCCAGCACTGTGATGGAGCACAGAATCGACAGCGGGATCGAAACCGCGATGATCAGCGTCGAGCGCCAGCTCCCGAGGAATACCAGGATCATTACCGCGGTCAGGCAGGCGGCAATAATGGCCTCGCGCACGACACCGTTGATCGAGGCGCGCACGAAGATGGACTGATCAGAAAGAGGATTGATCCGCAATTGCGGCGGCAATTGGGTCTTGACGTATTCGATCCTCTCGCGCACGTCCTTGATAATCTGCAGCGTCGAGGCCGACCCCGTCTTCATGATCGCCATCATGATGGCGCGCTTTCCGTCCACGCGTACGATATTCGTCTGCGGTGGGTTGCCGTCGCGCACATGTGCAACGTCGCGCACGTAAATCACCGCTCCGTTTGCAGACTTGATCGGAAGATTGTTCAGCTGCTCCACCATTGTGGGCGCGGAGTTCGTCTCGATCGAGTACTCATACCGGTCCATCTTCATGGTGCCGGAGGGAGCAATCAGGTTCTGCGCCGAGACCGCATTCACCACGTCGGCCGGCGAAAGACCCTGTGCCTGCAGGGCCTTCGGATTGATGTCCACCATGATCTCGCGCTGCTTCCCACCGTACGGGTAAGGCGTCTGCGCTCCTTCGATCGTGGCCAGCTGGGTGCGAATGTTGTTGGTCGCGAGATCGTTCAGCTGTTGCTCGCTGAGACCGTTTCCCGACAGCCCCAGCATTAGAACGGGCACGCTCGATGCGTTGTACTGGATGATGAACGGTGGCGTTGAGCCAGGCGGAAGTTGCCGCAACTGTACCTGGCAGATGGCGGTCACCTGCGCAACGGCGTTGCCCACATCCACATTCGGCTGAAAAAAAATCTTGATGATGCCGATCCCATTCAGCGATTGCGATTCAATGTGCTCAATGTCGCTGACCGTTGTGGTCATGCCGCGCTCACTGTTGAAAATAATGCGCGTCGACATCTCCTGCGCCGAAAGTCCAGAGTAGTGCCAGACCACCGTGACCACAGGAATGTCGATGTTCGGAAAGATGTCGGTGGGCATCGACACAATGCTGTACGCGCCCAAAATCAGGATCAAGAGCGCAAAGACGGCAAAGGTGTACGGCCGCCGCAGCGCTAGCCGAACAATCCACATCATAGGGTTGGTACACTCGCTCCTGAGGCGATTTGCCCGTCATCAGCGTGACGTATGAGAGATGGGTCGCCAAAGGACTGCAGGCGAACCGGTCAAGGCAAACAGCAGCTCGAATCCGATACCGAACGGCCTACCGCCGCCCGTTCCGACGCAATGATTTAAACAGTCATTGATAAATGTTAGACGATGACGCGCGGTGGAGTGCAACGCGTCTCGTTTCAGACTTTTCTTGCTCTCAATGATAGGACGGTTCTGGACCTGCCGAAGCTTCAATTTTCAGCAGGGCAAATCTCAATATGCGGAGTATTTCGAGCTGCTCTAACAATCGATTTCTCAAACACGTGAACCGGAAGATGTGCCTCGACAGCGTCTGAAGACGGACTCGACAGACGTCGCCTCACGGCTGCAGTTTTGCTTCGCCAATCGGCCAGATGGACTGCATGGGCCGCCAGGATCGCCTTCCTGGCACGTCGTACGCTCCATTTCGCTACAATGGCTGCGGATAATTACTGCTGCGGGCCATCGTTTTCATAAAACGGTAAGGCGACGCCCCGGGAAACCTTTCACAAAACACGACCGTCCCTATAATGGGCGCCACCGCGGCAAAACTGCCCAAATTTTTGGGAAGCAAAGCAACCGGAACTCATCACAGATCAAAAGAAAATTGACTGGAAACCAAATCATGCCAATTCAAGACGCCACCGAGCCCTATTTGCCCAAAACCAGCGAATCGCAGCCTCCCGGCCACCGGAGCCCATGGGTGCGGGTTATTGTGTATCTCGTGCTGGCGATTGCCGTGGGCCTGATCGTCTGGCGCGTCTATCAGAACAAGCAAAAGACCGCAGCCAATACCGCGAACCAGGCAACTGCCCTCATGAATCGGCCCGTTCCGGTGCAGGTTGTTCCAGTGGAGCAGAAACCGATGCCGATTTACCTCACTGGCCTTGGCACCGTCACTCCTTATTACAGCGTCACCGTCAAAGCCCGGGTCAGCGGCGAGTTGCTTCCCGTCAAATTCACAGAAGGCCAGGAAGTGAAGAAGGGCGAGACCATCATGGTCATCGACCCCAGGCCTTACCAGGCGGCGCTGGACCAGGCCAAAGGCACGCTGGCTCACGACCAGGCGCTTCTGAAGAATGCCCAGGCGGAATTCAATCGCTATAAAGCTCTATACGCCGCAGGCGTCGTCTCCAAGGAGTCCCTGGACGCGAATGAAGCCCAGCAGGGCCAGTATGAAGGTGCAATCCAGTCAGACAACGCGGCCATCGAAACTGCCCAGCTGCAGTTGAACTGGTGCTATATCCAGGCTCCAATAGATGGCAAGATCGGCTTGCGCCTCGTCGATCCCGGCAACATCATCTCCGCCAATTCAACCAATCTTGTTGTCATCAACCAGCTCAAGCCGATCGCCGTCTATTTCACTCTTCCTGAGAATCAGTTGCCGCAGGTGCTCAAACGTCTCGCGTCAGACAAGCGCATGCCGGTGGACGCCTACGATCGCAGCGATACACAACTGCTTGCCAGCGGAAACCTGCTGACGGCAGACAACCAGATCGACACGACGACCGGTACGGGCAAGCTCAAGGCGGTCTTCGACAACAAGGACTCGGTCCTCTTTCCCAACCAGTTCGTCAACGTTCACCTCATCCTTGAAAACCGGCCGAATGCACTGGTCGTTCCTTCAGCCGCTATCCAGACCGGCCTGAACGGATCCCTCTTCGTCTGGGTCATCAATGACGATGGCAAAGGCGGCCATTCCGCGCAGATGCAGACGGTCAAGGTGGCGCTCGCAGAAGGCCAGAACACGATCCTGGACAGTGGTCCGGCACCTGGAGCAAAGGTTGTCATTGACGGCGCCGACCGCTTGCGTC
>NZ_JBARMD010000076.1:0-2206 GCF_049802275.1 Occallatibacter sp.
CATTGCGCCTGCGGCGTGCCGGCCTTGAAGTCGGCGTCACCGCAAGGCTGCCCTATGCAGGTGCTCAAGACGGCACCGTTCTGGCGCAGGATCCGCCCGGCCATTCCCAGGGAATCGCGCAGCCCAGTGTAAACATCCTCGTCGCCGCCCCGGACGGGGTCGCACCGGATGGATACGTCATGCCCGACTTGACGGGTATCCCAATCATCACTGCGCAGCTGATGCTGAACAAAATTGGCCTGAAGGTGGATACGCCAACCTACGCCGATGTGTTCGTGCCCGACGTCAGTACGGGGCCCGAGCAGGCCAAACCTCCCATCATCCCCGGAGTTGTGATTGCACAACAGCCGATGGCGGGGGCGCGCGTCGATCAGACCACGATGATAAGGCTTACCGCAGCGAAATAGATCGGGTCGAAGCCCGCGCACCTACATCCAAAATGAGACGGATGACACAGGATCAGAGCAGCCCTCAGGAGGAACAACCCTCATTGCCCGTACCCGGCGACTATTCGCATGCCTGGCGGGCCTTGCGCCATCGCAACTTTCGGCTCTTCTTTGGCGGCCAGAGCATTTCGCTCATCGGCACCTGGATGACGCGCATTGCCACGGCCTGGCTGGTCTACCGGCTCACCAACTCGGCGCTCCTGTTGGGAACCGTCAGCTTCGCAGGCCAGATACCAACGTTTCTGTTCGCGCCGCTCGCCGGCGTCCTCGTCGATCGCATCGATCGCCGCAAAGTTTTGGTCTGGACGCAGACACTCGCCATGGTGCAGTCGCTGGCCCTGGCCTGGCTGACGCTTTCGCACCGCATCAATATCGCCGAGATTCTGGCACTGAGTGCCATGCAGGGCGTCATCAACGCATTCGATATGCCCGGCCGGCAATCCTTCATGGTCAAAATGGTGGAGGATCGCGCCGATCTATCGAATGCCATTGCCATCAACTCGTCGATGGTGAACGCGGCTAGATTGATCGGGCCATCGCTGGCCGGATTGCTGATTGCCGCCACGAATGAAGGCTGGTGCTTCCTCGTGGATGGCGTCAGCTACATCGCCGTAATCGCCTCGCTCTTGATGATGCGCGTTCCGCCGGATGGGCTGCAACGCCCCACGACTTCGATGATCGTTCAACTCAAGGAGGGTTGGACGTATGTTGCTGGTTTCCTGCCCATCCGTACGATCCTGCTGTTGTTTGCCTTGCTGAGCCTGATGGGCTGGCCCTTCATGGTGTTGATGCCTGTCTTTGCTCGTGAAGTTCTCCACGGAGGCGCGCATACCCTCGGCTTTCTGATGGGCGCCGTCGGCGTTGGGTCACTCATTTCGGCGCTTTCGATGGTGATGCGTCGCTCCGTACGTGGACTCACCAAGATGATTCCGATCGCCGCGCTTGTCTTCGGTATCGGGCTGATCTGTTTCGGACTTTCGCACGTTCTGTGGCTGTCGATGCTGATGATGTTCGTAACCGGTTTCGGCATGATGCAGGGTTTGACCGGAAGCAACACGATCATCCAAACCCTGGTCGACGAAAAAATGCGCGGACGCGTGATGAGCTACTACACCATGGCCTTCGTCGGTATGGCTCCCTTCGGCAGCCTGCTGGCCGGTGCAATGGCTCATGCCATCGGCGCACCCCGCACCGTGATCGTTAGCGGTGTAGCGTGCATTCTGGGTTCCATTTGGTTCACCTCACGACTTACCGCCATCCGCAAAGATATGCGGCCAATTTACGAACGTCTCGGCATCGTGCAGCAGCGGAACCCCGTCGAGGAAGTCGCCGAAAACTGAGCAACCGGGATTTATGATTGCAGCGCAAGGAAGGTTGATGGATGGGACACAGCGAAGACCTGGAAAGAATTGCGCTGCAGGAAAAGGAACTCGTTTTGCCGCGCCTGGATGCAGAAACTGCGTGGCGGCTGGGATCACTGCTGCGCACAATGTCTGCTGAACGAGGCCTTCCCGTCGTGATTGACGTACGGAAATTCGGCCAGCCCCTCTTCTACGCCGCCATGGACGGAACGACACCCGACAACGTCGAGTGGGTGCGGCGCAAAAGCAACGTCGTCGCTCGCTTTCATCGCAGCTCTTACGCGGTTGGCCTGCGCGAAAAGCAGAAGGGGCAAACGATCTATGAGAGCCAGGGACTTTCCCTTTCTGACTACGCAACCCACGGCGGCTCGTTTCCTTTGACCGTGGCCGGAGCAGGGG
>NZ_JBARMD010000077.1:0-5843 GCF_049802275.1 Occallatibacter sp.
GGCATGGGGAGCGCCGTTTCGAGATGCGCACGCTGGGCAAGTTCATCGCGATGGGATTCGAAGCCGTCGGCGATGCGGCGGAGGAAGGCAGCCCGGGTCTTGCCGCTTGTCTGCGCGTAGCTTGCAAAGGCTTCAGCGGCGAGCCGTGCAGCACGTTCGAGTTCCTGCGGTGTGGCGGAGCGAAAAACAGGCTGGATCGGCTCGCCGGTTTGAGGGGCGAAGGCCTGGAAGCTGTCGCCTTCACGCGAGCCGCGCTGCGAGCCTAGGAATGAGAGTCCGGTGAGTTCCATGACAAGGTCATTATGCAGGGTTCAGAGGTCAGGTGTCAGGGAACAGCGGGATTTGCGCAGTCCGCATAACGGATCCCATGTCTCAAAAGCGAGACATGGGGCACCCATTTCTGTGATGGATTTGCAGCGCAGGAATGTGCTTTCCAGTGTCGATGGCTTACGGTTACGGTTCGGCGACGACGGGGTTGGTGAGCGAGCCCAGGCCTTCAATGGTGATGGTGACGGTTTCGCCGGGTTTGAGCCACCGCTTGGGATTGCGCCCGAGACCGACGCCCGGAGGTGTGCCGGTGGAGACGATGTCGCCGGGCAGCAGAGGCGTGATGGACGAGATGTACTCGATCAATTCCGGAATCTTGAAGACCAGTCCGCGAGTGTTGGAATGCTGAAGAACCTCGCCGTCGATGGAGAGGCTGATGTCGAGTGCGTGTGGATCGGCGATTTCGTCGGCGGTGACGATGGCGGGACCGAGCGGACAAAAAGTGGGAAAGCACTTGCTCATCGACCATTGGGTGCTGGCAAACTGCACGTCGCGGGCGCTGACGTCGTTGACGATGGTGTAGCCGTAGACGTGGTCGCGCCAGTCTGCAGCGGCAATGCGATAGCCGCCTTTGCCGATGACGAATGCGAATTCAGCCTCGTAGTCGGGTTGCGTGGAGTTTTTGGGCAGGACGATGGGCTCGCCGGGACCGATGATCGCGGTGGCCAGCTTGAAGAAGATGACGGGCGTAGTGGGGATTTCCATGCCCGACTCTTTGGCGTGGTCGCGATAGTTGAGGCCGATGGCGAAGATCCGGGGCGGGTTCGATAGCGGCGCGTGAATCTTTACGCCGTCGAGGCCAAGTCTCGAGGCAGGTAGCGCGCTGGTGGAGGCGCGTGTGATTACATCCAGCGTTGAGGAGAAACCGTTGGGGCTGAGGTCGAGGATGGTGGAGGTGTCGTCGAAGAGGATGCCTGGGCGGATGGGGGCGGTAGGGGTTGAGAAAGAGATCAGCTTCATAAAGACAGTCTCCAGTAGAATTGTGCTGCCCGTTGCGCCGCATTTTTTGACAAACACAGCAAGTTAGCGATCGCTTCGCGATCAAGCGAGTTAGCAGGTCAGCGACGAAACTTCACGCAGCGGTCCAGCCGCCGTCGATGTTGAAGAGGGAACCGGTGATGAAAGCGGCTTCATCTGAGGCGAGATAGCGAACCATTGATGCGACTTCTTCGGGCCGGCCGAGGCGGCCGATCGGTTGGCGGGCGCGGAGTTCGGCGCGAACTTCTTCCTTGTTGTTGTGGTGGAATTTTTCGAGATAGCCCTCGACGAAAGGGGTTTCGACGGTGCCGGGACAAATGGCGTTGACGCGGAGCGTTTTGGGGTATTCGACAGCAAGCTGGCGCGTCATGGCTACGACGGCGCCCTTGGTGGTGCAGTAGGCAAATCGCTGCTTGATACCGACGAGACCCGCGACTGAAGCGATGTTGACGACGGTGCCGGCGAGACCTCCGGCTGCGCTCGTTGCAAGGAGCAGCGGAAGAAAGGCGCGGGTGACGAGATAGACGGCTCTGACGTTGACATTAAGGAGACGGTCGAAATCCTCAGGTTCAGTTTGCTGGATCGATCCGACGTGGCCGATGCCGGCGTTGTTGACGAGGATGTCGAGGTGGCCGATATGCGAAAGGGCAGAATGGATCGACTCGGGGCTGGTGACATCGAGATGCAACGCCTGCGAGGAGCCGATGGACTTGGCAAGTTCCTGGGCGGAGTAAAGATTGATATCGGCAATCCAGACGAAGGCCCCGGCGTGGACGAGTTCTTTTGCCGTTGCTTCTCCAATGCCACTGGCACCGCCCGTAACGAGGGCATGGCGACCGTCAAGGCGAAAGGCCTGCGTTGATTGCGCGACCTGCGTTCTGCTCATGAGAAGCGGATTCCTTTGCTGTCAATCTCGCGTTGCGCTGATTCAAGAATAGCGGCAGAGGGTTCGCTGGTGGTAAGCGCACGGGTGATGACGTGGTCAACGATGGAGGCGAAGGATGCCATTGCGGGGCCAGACGGTAGATGGCGGGCGCCGAGAGAGATGGCTTCGACCTCGCGGTAGACAGGGATGCGAGCCTGCAACGTCGGATTCCGCCACGTGGAGAGGCGCACGCCGACGGCGCCATGACTGGTTATGCCGAGATCGCGTTCGGGTGAGGCGACATAGCGAAGGAATTGCCAGGCGAGTTCCTTGCGGCGCGATCCTCGACCCATGGCGAGCGCCCAGAACACCGAGAGAGAAACAGGCGGTGCGCCGTTTGCAGTAGGGATGGGCGCGATGGCGACCTTGCCTGCGAGGGGCGAACCTTCGCAGGCGGAGCGCGCAGCGAATCCGAACCAGTTGGCCATCATGGCGACTTCGCCGGCGAGGAAGAGATCGCCAGATTGGGTTGAGTCAAGCTGTGGCGACCGGGGATGGCAGAGGGATGGATCGCCGACAATACGCCGATAGAATTCGAGAGCTGACAGCGCAACGGGAGTAGTTAAAAAAGGTCGCCCGGTTGAGTCGGTTAGCTCGCCGCCGCGACTCCACAACTGCAGGGCGAAATCGTAGAGCGTGTTGTGGCCATCGGGGAATGCGGCGAAGACCGTACCATATCGGCCCTTGGACTGATTGGTGAAGAAGCGCGCGGTCTGCTCGAATTCTTCCCAGGTGGAGGGAGGCGCGAGGTCGCGGAAGAACTGTGCATGAAATTCCTCGCGCATTGCAGGGTCGGCAAACAGGTCTGTCCTGTAAACGAGGCACTCCGGGCCGTCGTGCCACGGAATGGAACTGAGATGATCGCCGAAGAGGAGCGGCTGGACGAGGGAACTCGGCCACCCGGCGGGCCAATCGTGGAGAGGAATAAGCTGCTGCCAGTGATGCAAGTCCTCAAGCGCACGGGCGGCGTGGGCTTCGGCGAGCCAGTCGGTTACCAGGAGCGCCAGATCGAAGTGACCATCGCGGAGGCCGCCTTCGGTGACTGCGGATTTGTAGAGCTCGTGAATACCGACGGAGACGAGTTCGATCTTCGTCCCTGGATGGTGGGCTTCGAAGAGTCTGGCTTCTTCAGCGAGGGCGTTTTCAAAATCCGAATAATTGCGGAGAATGATGCGCAGGCTGTTCATGCAGCCTCCAAGAGAGCGCGCGAAAATTCAGGGAGCTTCGTACGCAGTACTTTCATGATGAGATTCGTGTACCGCCCAGCGGCAGCCGCAGTATACCGCTTGCCAGTGCGATGAATGATACTGAAGAGGCGAAACGAAAGGAGAACCGGGGTGGCGCTGCTTCACGAGGACAGACTGTTTCCCGCAGAGGAAAAGACGAGGGCTATTGCACGGCGGCTGTACGACGGAATCAAGGATTTGCCGATTGTGAGCCCGCACGGGCATACACAGGCGGGATGGTTCGTGCGCAATGAGCCGTTTCCCGATCCCGTGACGCTGCTGGTGCAACCGGATCACTATGTTTTTCGCATGTTGTACAGCCAGGGGATTTCGCTGGAGGAACTGGAGATTCCGCCCCAGCGACCAAGACCTGCCGCCGGGGATCCCGCTGGCAGCAAGCCTGTCAAGAATCCGCACAAGGTATGGCGCATCTTCGCGAGCAATTACCACCTGTTTCGAGGAACTCCTTCGCGGCTGTGGCTGGATTATGTGTTTGAGAAACTGTTCGGGTTGACGGAGCGGTTGTCGGCGAAGACGGCGGATCATTACTACGACACCATCGAGGCGAAGCTGGGTGAGAAGGAGTTCTTGCCGCGCGCGCTCTTTGAGCGTTTCCGGATCGAGGTGCTGGCAACCACGGATTCGCCACTGGATGCGTTGGCGGATCACAAGGCGATTCGTGAATCGGGCTGGAAGGGACGGATTGTTCCGACGTTCCGGCCAGATCCGGCGGTGGATCCGGCGTTTCCAGGATTTTTCGAGAATGTTGCAGCGCTCGCGAAACTGACGAACGAAGACACGGCTTCGTGGCGAGGCTATTTGAGGGCGCTCCAGGCGCGGCGCCAGTTCTTCAAGGCGATGGGCGGGACGGCCACGGATCACGGGCATCCAACTGCGAAGACGGCCAACCTGGATGAATCGAAGGCGGAGTGGCTGTTTGGCAAGGTACTGGAAGGCGATGCCGATGCGGAGCACCAGGAACTATTCCGGGCGCAGATGCTGACGGAGATGGCGCGGATGAGTTTGGAGGATGGGCTGGTGATGCAGATTCATCCGGGGTCGGTGCGCAACCACAATGCACAACTCCACGAGCGGTACGGGCGCGACATGGGCGCCGACATTCCCGGGCCGACCGATTATGTGCATGCGCTTAAGCCGTTGCTCGATCGGTTCGGAAACGAGCCGGGGTTGTCGATCATTTTGTTCACGCTGGATGAGACGACCTTCGGCAGGGAATTGGCGCCCATGGCGGGACATTATCCATGCCTGCGACTGGGGCCGCCTTGGTGGTTCTTTGACAGCCCCGAGGGGATGCGACGGTTCCGCGAACTCGTGACGGAGACTGCGGGGTTCTACAACACGGTGGGGTTTAACGACGACACCCGCGCATTTCTGTCGATACCTGCGCGTCATGATGTCGCGCGCCGCTCGGATGCAGCGTTTCTGGCGCGTATGGTAGCGGAGCAGGTGCTTGACGAAGATGAGGCGGTGGAACTTGCGCAGGACCTAACCGTGGGTCTGGTCAGGAAGGCGTACAGACTTTGAGGGACATAGGGACATAGGGACATAGGGACATAGGGAAATAGGGAATAGGGAGTAACAGGCGGCTCTGCTACTGAATCGACTTGTGCTTGCATCCAAAGTGGTGAGGGTGGGAGCGGTTCATTGTGGTGAAGACGAGCGAGGGTGCGGCGAGGTTTATTCCGGAGCAGCGGACGCTCCCTGTGCTGGCTGCGGCAGTGCAGAAGTGCAAGGGATGCGATCTCTATCGCAACGCAACGCAGGCTGTGTTTGGAGAGATTGACTCGCGTAATGGAGCGGCGCGCCCGAAGATTGCGATCATGATGATCGGCGAACAGCCGGGGGATCAGGAAGACAAGCAGGGAAGACCGTTTGTCGGTCCGGCAGGCAAACTGCTGGACAAAGCGCTCGAACAAGCGGAGATCGATCGCGGTGAAGTCTACGTAACGAATGCCGTAAAGCATTTCAAGTGGGAGCCGCGCGGCAAACTGCGCATTCACAAAAAGCCGAGCATGAAAGAGGTCACTGCGTGCCGCCCGTGGTTGGATGCCGAGTTGGAGACGGTGCGACCGAAGTTAATTGTGGCGCTTGGTGCGACCGCAGCGCAGGGATTACTCGGATCGAGCTTCAGGATCACGCAGGCGCACGGAAAGGTGCAGGAGCCGCCGGGTTTGCCGCCGATTATTGCGACGCTCCATCCATCGGCAATCTTGCGCGCGCAGACAGATGAGGAGCGGCACGAGCAAATGCGGATGCTGGTGAAAGATTTGCGCGAGGCGGCGAAAATCGCGGGGCGTTAAGGACCGAACGGCGGATTGCGGCGCGTCGTTTCGCAGGGCCGGGGAAGGTTCGTGGTTTCCCATGTC
>NZ_JBARMD010000078.1:0-3467 GCF_049802275.1 Occallatibacter sp.
GCCCGGTTCGGCCACACGCCCCTTCTTCGGCATCCAGCCTGAAGTCATCACGAAGCCCGATGCGGAAGGGAAGTTCCACGCGGTTCCTGCGGGCCATGGTGGCCTGCTGATCATTCGCAATCCCTGGCCTTCGATGGCGCGGACGGTATATGGCGATCCCGAACGCTACCAGAAGACCTATTGGTCCGATGTGCCCGGCTGCTATTTCACCGGCGACGGCGCACGCATCGACGCCGACGGCTACTTCTGGCTCATGGGCCGCGTTGACGACGTTATCAATGTCAGCGGACACCGCCTCGGCACGATGGAGGTTGAGTCTGCGCTTGTCGCACATCCCAAGGTTGCCGAAGCCGCGGTTGTGGGACGCCCCGACGAACTCAAGGGCCAGGCCATCTCCGCCTTTGTTTCGCTCGAGAGCGGCATCGAGCCGAGCGAGGGCTTGAAGGACGAGTTGCGCAAGTGGGTTTCGAAAGAGATTGGTTCGCTGGCCCGCCCCGACGATATCCGCTTTACCGAAGCGCTGCCCAAGACACGCAGCGGCAAGATCATGCGCCGTCTCCTGCGCGAGCTTGCCACTCACGGCGAAATCAAGGGTGACGTCACAACCCTCGAAGATTTCACCGTAATCGCCAAACTCCGCGAAGCCGAAGAAGGTTAGGCGTCTCGTGAAAGCTGGTCTTTGAAGTCGCGATGCCCGGGCCGCTGCTCAAAAATTACTACCGAATTGACTACCTGTCGCCCAGGACCGGGGACGCATCCGGGGTGCGTCTACCCCCCGTGCCAACTGGGACGCCGGGTCTTGCATCCAAAACTTGAGAAGAAGTTTTAGAGAACTACAGGAATCTTAGGGAAACTCTTTCCGTATCGATCACCGGCCGCAGAACGATAGCGAGAACACATAGAACATACTCTGTACGCTCTTCTTTGCTGTTTCGTTGTCTCATTACCTTCATCCTTGGTGACGTGCGCTTATCTCTCAGCAGAATGAGCCAGAAGAAGTCACTATGACGCGAACTGCGAACCAGAGAAGCACGGTCGGCCGGAGTCGTGCGGGCAGTTTGCTTCTTGCCTCAATCTTCCTCAGTGTTCTTATGCTGGCAGGCTGCGTTGTCGCAGGTGTGCGCATCGAGCCGAGAAGCCTGGCGTGGGATAACGTCGCTTTAGGTTCAACGGGAACTCCAAAAGCCGTCACCCTGAATAACATTGGCACTTCGCCGATTGCGATCAGCAGTATTGGGATTTCGGGAACGAACGCTGGAGATTTTGCGATCTCGAGCAAGACCTGCAGTGCCAATCTTGCAGCCTCTTCAAGTTGCACCGCGACGATTACTTTCACTCCGCAGGCACCAGGTGCCCGGGAAGCGATCCTTACCTTCAACCATTCCGGATTCAACTCGTCGCGGAGCGTAGCGCTCTCCGGTACAGCAACGGGGAAAATCAGCACCTTGACGGTGACTCCGCAGACACTTTCTTTTGGTGCGCTTGACGTGGGCTCAGAAAGCGCACTCCAGAACGTGACGTTGCAAAGCGATGGCACCACGACGATTTCCATCGACAGCGTCGCTCTTGTCGGCACAGATCCAGCGGACTTTTCGATTGCCGGCAATACCTGCGGATCAAGCCTCCCGGGATCGAGCACCTGCAGCATCGGCATAATCTTCAAACCTGCTGCGGCCGGATCGCGAACGGCGACACTCACCGTTTCGGACTCGGCGAGCGGCAGTCCGCAACAGGTTACACTCTCCGGGACAGGCAACCTGCCGGTTGCAGGTGGCGTTACGGTGAGCCCGACTGCACTCTCGTTTCCGGATACGAGTACCGGGAGCACGAGTGTGGGACAGACCATCACGCTGAGCAACAGCAGCGCGTCCTCTGCAGCGCTGGATGCAGTTGGGTTCTCAGGTCCAGATGCGGGCGACTTCGCCGTCGCGAGCAATTCGTGCGGCGCCAGTCTTGCTGGTGTGGGGAACTGCGCGATCGGTGTGGTCTTCAAGCCCGGTTCATCGGGTGCACGTGCGGCGACCCTTAATGTCTCAGCGAACGGCGCGCCATTGCACGTGGCTCTGTCAGGTACGGCCACAGGTTCAAGCACGGGCAGCGTGTCGGTGTCCCCGGCAAGCGTAACTTTTGCGAATGTTGCGGTTGGTTCAACAAGCTCTTCGAAGTCGGTGACGTTGAGCAACAGTGGAACCTCGCCAATCACGATCAGCAGCATCGCGATTGCAGGCGCCGACGCATCAGACTTTGCGATCACGAGCAAAACGTGCGGCTCGACTTTGATTGCTTCATCGAGTTGTTCGGTGACCATGACTTTTACGCCCTCGGCTTCTGGTACGCGCACAGCGAGCCTGGTGTTTACCGATTCAGCCGGAAACAGCCCGCAGACAGCAAGTCTTTCCGGATCAGTCAGCGTGGCGTCGACTCTTTCGATTGCGCCGACCAACCCGACAGTGCTGGTCAATACAACGCTGCAATTCACGGCTACCGCGAGCGTGACGTGGACGGCGACGTGTGGAACCATCAGCAAGGCGGGCCTGTTTACGGCTCCCTCGTCTCCGGGCACGTGCACGGTGACAGCAGCGGGAACTGCAACCAGTCCCCCATCAGTGTCGACCTCAGTGAATGTGAAGAACGGCTCGACGAGCGGAACGCTGACGGTGTATCCGAGTTCTGCGGGAGTGTTTGTCGGGACGGACCAGGCATTCCAGGCGCAGCTTTCGCTGGTTCCCGATGCCAACCCCGTGACTTTCAGCGTGGATGGTGTGCCAGGCGGCAATGCGACCACCGGCGTGATTACGGCGCAGGGCGTGTACACGGCTCCCGACTCTCCAGGTAGTCATGTGCTGACGGTGCAGGATAACAAGCTGGGCACTGCAGCGACAGCAAAGATCACCGTGTTCTCAGATGTGAGCGTAGATTTCGACTCGCGTTCAACGAGTCTGCATCCGATCTCCGCGGGCTTCTTCGGAACCGAGCGTATGGAATCGCTGCATAACCCAGCCGACCTGGATTTGGTGAAGGCGGCCGGAATACGTTACGCGCGCTTCTATGCACAAATTCCATTTGTGTTCAGTACCAACAGCACGCCCAACTGGCAGGCGATCGATTTCGTAGTGCAGAAAATCAGCGCGGGTGGGTTGCATGTGATGTTGCAGATGGTTCAAACTCCGCCGTGGCTTCAGCCGAATCCCAATCCCTGCGGTACGGGAAATTCATATGTAATGCCCACAGATGTAAACGCCTGGGCTTCGCTGGCTGCGCAATACGTGCAGCACATGGACCAGGTGTTTCCCGGTGTTGTCACCGATTACGAAATATGGAATGAGCCCAATACCATCGCACTGTGCGGTCCACTTTCAACGCGAGCACCCAATTACATGAAGCTTTATGCAGCGGCGGCGCCCATGATGCGCGCCCAGGCGGCGAAGGACGCGCAGGCATCTGGCCTTCCTGCCGCGCGCGTCGGA
>NZ_JBARMD010000079.1:0-6793 GCF_049802275.1 Occallatibacter sp.
ACCATAAACAGAGTTACCTTGTGGTTTCTACGACGCAAACAACAAAATGTGTTCAGCATGGATAACCTCACCTTCTGATCGAGCTTGTTCCCATTCCGGTTAGAAGTTCAACACAAACGTCGAGTAGTAGACCCAGCCTTTGCCCCCGAAAGCAAAGGGTACTGAGGTGTAGCCGACAGGAGATTTTGAGAGATACATGAATTCGTTATTCCACCAAACGGCCCGATTCTTGGCCGGATACCAGTTCGCACCGATCCTTGTATCCCAGGGATCGCCGTTGGGTCCAAAGATCTTCGATCCGCTGACATACGCTTGCAAGGTCTTGGGAATGACCATCGCGGAGGATTGCATCTGGAAGCCCGTCGCAAAGTATGTAGGGATATTCAACGAGCCCGTTGTGCTGCGGAAATTGGTCAGCCAGCGCTGGTAGTACTCGCCTTCAAGCGAGATGCCGCGCTTCTTGATGCCGCCGTCCATATCCCACATCGTGTAGTCCACCTCGTTGACGTTCTTTCCGGGGCCAAAAAGGTTGTTATTGAAAACGAGTGTGCCATCTGTGAGTCGAATCTGGGTATTCTCGATACTCTCGGTACTCGGTTGGCTCTGCCTGTTTTCATCGCTGAATGAGAAGTGAGTTGCCACACGAGCAGCCAGCTTTTGGTGATTTTCAAAATCCCCGTAACCAGCGCCAAATTCACCGGTCGTGGGCATCCAGATCAGTGCGTTTGCCGTCGTCGCAGGTTTGCCGTCAAGCTGGGCGAAGCTCACTCCAAGAGCACTCAAGTTATTGCCGACCATGGTCATGTATTTAAGTTTGGGTGTGATGTCTCCTTTTGCCCAGACGCCAAATGTGTACGATGGCCTGAAGAATTCATCGGCTATAAGACGGGCGTCAACAGAAAGCCAGTATGGCCAATTGCCCTCGGTGGTTCTAACTCCGGGCAGGCCGTCAACTCCAGTCCCCAAAGTGATGTGACTATTAAACGTGTAAGTCATTCTTCCAGCTAAAACAACCTGTGCTCCTTGCCCCTGGTTCGCATTTGATGTCCATGCGTAAACGATGTATCTGAACTTAGGGTCTACAACCCAGCCAAGGAACTTAATGAATACCTTGGTCATATTGAAGTTATTCTGTCTCAGAACATTCGATGTCGTGCCAAAGGAGTTTGTGTAAGTCGGAGCAAGGTTAAGTTGGTTCAGGTAACGCCCGTACGTCAAAAAACTGATTCGCATATCGCCTTTTGGCGTCTCTGCTACTCTAATGCCGAGGCCAGGGCTATAATCGCCCCACATTGGCGACTTTTTCTCTTCGGCTTTTTCGGCGACAACGACTGGCTTCACTTCAATTGCGGGCTCCGGAGTGGTTAAACCTTGCTTTTCCTCAACCGCTAGAATCTGATTATCCTTGTTGATCGTCTCCGTAGGAACTTCCGGCTTCTTCGCGGTGAGCTCAGCCGGGTTGCTCACAGTTGCTGGCGCGGTGACACTCTGCCCCGCGAGTAGGCTGCGTAAGGCCGTCATCTGGTTGATCAGCTCTCTATTCTGATTCGCCAGTTCATTGTTCTGGTTCTCGAGACGCTTGTTTTGTTCCACGAGCGCGTCGATCTTGGCCAGTGCATCGGCAACTGATTGAGGTGAGATGATCGCGCCAGTCGGCTCCGAACCGGGTGCCTGGGAATAAACCCCTGCTGCGCCGCAAGATAGCAACAACGCAAAGACGCTAGTTATCGATAACGACCTCGTAAGGCTCCTGTGCCTCATACGATCAACCCTCGGAATTGCTCTGCCCGCTTGAATTGCTCAAAATAGGTGGGCTGGGCAAACAGAAAAGCGTCGTTCCGCTTGCTCAGCCCAAGTATTGTCTTAATTACTTCCAGCCCACTGACAATGGCGAATAGAGGTTGTAGTTCAGCTTATTGGCTACATACTCGATCACCTCTTGTGCCTTGACGCTATTACCTGCTTCGTCCAGCGGAGGGGCGAATACTACGATTGCGCCCTTTCCTGGAACGACTGCCAGTATGCCGCCACCGACTCCACTCTTCGCAGGAAGTCCCACGTGCCAGGCCCAGCCACCGGAGCCGTCATAGAGACCGGCCATCATCATCGCACTCAGGATATGAGGAACATCCTCAGACTTGATTACCACTTCACCGGTCTTAGGATTGATACCGTTGTTCGCCAGCGTGGCTCCCATTCTGGCAAGTTGAAGAGCGTTGACACCTACGGAGCATTGCTTGGTGTAGTTATCTACCGACTCAAATGGATCGGCATAGATCCGGTCATATTTGGCGAGAAGGTACGAAAGAGCCTTGTTTCCTTCATTCGACGCGGCTTCCGATTTGTAAACCTCATCGATTACGACGAGCTTCTCTCCTGCGGCTCTGCTGTAAAAGTCGAGAATCTTGGCCCACTTCTCATCTTTGTCTTTGCCGGAGATCAGGCTGGCCGTTGCTATAGCGCCGGCGTTCACAAGAGGGTTGGCGCTATGCGTCGGCATATCGACGACCGCTACCGGCGAGTTGAAGGCCCGCCCGGTCGGCTCCGAGCCTATCTTCTTGAAAACCTCGTCGGGGCCGAGTGACTCCATGGCAAGCGCCAGCGTAAACACCTTGGAGATTGACTGGATCGAGAACGAGTAGTCGACATCGCCCATGGTAATTACCTTGCCATCTGTAGTCACAACTGCGATACCGAACAGCTTGGAGTCCACATGGGCGAGATAGGGGATGTAATCTGCGTTCTTTCCCCTGGT
This sequence comes from Occallatibacter sp., assembly GCF_049802275.1. Lineage (NCBI taxonomy): Bacteria > Pseudomonadati > Acidobacteriota > Terriglobia > Terriglobales > Acidobacteriaceae > Occallatibacter > Occallatibacter sp. Next base: position 2,756 of record NZ_JBARMD010000079.1, read on the forward strand.
CTCACCCTTGTATTTCTCGTAGGCTTCCGCAATCACCTTTTCGACATTTGCGCGGCTAGCGGCGACCGGGCTAGACTGACCGGTTTGGGCTGCGATTGAAAGTGGTAGAACGGTTCCCGCGATCGCAGCCGCCACCAGGAACGTTGCCGACATTCGCTTGATCTTCATCGTGATTCTCCTTTTTTCTTGGTTGATCCATGCGGATCAGATCTTCAAATCCTGCTCGTGCCGGTACGTCAGTAGCCGAACACCTTCGAGTAGTTGTACTTGAACGAAAACTGCACCTTGTAGTCGTTCACGCTGAAGCCGTCGCTGAAGTTCACGCGGCGTCCATACTGGAATTCGCCGCCGAACATGAAACTCGGAATGGGATTGTAGAGCAGATTAGTCAGCGCATAATCCCCGTGATGGAAGGCGTTCGCCTGCTGACCGTTTGGGTTCCACATATTCACGGCTGAATAGCCTCCAGCTGTGCTCAGCTTCTTGGTCCAGTTGTGATCGAGGAAGGCGACCACTCCCAGGACTGGCACCGCGACGCCTTTGACTCCCAGTGCCGTGCCAGGCTCAAGCTGAGGTGCTACGTCGACTGTTGCGTCGTTCATGTAGTTCTCAATACCATCTCCATACACAGCCTCGAGCCTGAGGACATCTTTGGCGCCTAAGTTGACATTGGAGGTTGTGTTGAATCCCCAGCCGAGAAGTTGCCGACTGAGATCCTGCGCCGGAGTCTTATTGAGGTCCGTCCATGCGATTTTTCTGAGCATGACTGCCTCCTGGACATACCCCCATTTCCGTGTAAAGCGGCCCTGGACAGATAGATCAGGAAGATTGAAATCCGACCTGACCCCAGTAAGATCGATGAAATCGCCGTAATTGCTTTGGTCTGCGCTGGCACCTGGACGTTCAGCTGCAATCGTGAGCGCATTCCTACCTTTGAGAGGCATCCATCGGAATTGAATGTTGCGGAAGAAGACCATTCCGTTCGGCCCCCAGTATTCGAGCGAATTGGGGAAGACGTCGATATCCATGAACGGACTCCAGGTCTGACCTGCGCCGAAATGGCCTAATTCTCCATAAGCCTGGCGCAGACGGAACGTCGTCTGTCCAGCATTAGATCCGGTGCCGAACAGCTCAAATTCAAACCAGGTCTTCAAGTCTCCATATTTGGTGGGCGAGGATGTTTTGATGCCGAATCTCGTCTGGCGAACGCTGAAAAAGACCGTTCCACTAGGTGCAAACTCATCTTTATATGCGTCCAACTTAGTGGGCCGCATGACGTCAAACCAGTTCGGATCGATTTGCCCGAAGTTGTAACCGGAATCAAGCATCACAGCCCCGTAGATATTGAAGGTGCCCTTAGGCGCGGGTTTGCCTGTTTCTGCGGGTGAAGCGGTTGGCTCTTTGGCGGCCGCTTCTTTCGCTGCGGCCTCCTGCGTTGCCTTTTCGAGGGCCGCTGCCTGTTTGGCTGCATCCATCTGGTTCTTCAGGTCCTGCATCTCTTTTTCGAGCTGGTCCATCTTCTTCTGCATTTCTTCGTTGTCCTGCGAAGGAGCGGATTGGCCAAAAGCACAAGCAGGAGTTCTGCCGAGGCCTGAGAGAAGCAGGCATGTGATGAATGGAATTAAAATTCGTTTTGACACCGATGAGCCAAAGAAGTTCATGTGCGGTCTCTCCTTAACAGTTTTCGCCAAACTCTGCTCACGTCTTTGCGGACCGAAACAAGTTCGGTTCTGACGCGCGCTCCAATATCGGAGATGTCGAATCAGGTTCTTGATCGTTTCTACGTTCAGGAGCCATCAGCCACAACTAGGGAATTCCCTAGTCGTGTGCGCGCTGTGATTGGGTAGGTCTCTTTGCCCATCGAGAAAGGAGTTTCCCAATGTATGCTGCCTGGAAGCGTGCACAAGTTCGCGGAACCTTGGCTGGGCCAGAAAGGGCAAGTCTGGCGCTCAGAGCGCAAAGCTAACTAACGGGATAGTGAGCCATGCTAATGGTTTCCGAAGCTCCAGTTCACGCCAGCGCTGGAACCGTAATCGCTTCCTGAGAAACCTGGCGGAGGTTGATTGTCCCAGTTACCGTAGAAGCTCACGTTAAAGTTGAATTTTCCCAAGACCTTTACGTTGTAGGCGGAATTCAGATTAAAGTGAACTCGTCCCAGATCCGAAATGGCGGGCAGAACGCTTGCCGTAACGTTGAGATTGGTCCGGTCGAATCGAAACACCTTTAGTTGTGTGTTGACCCAGGCGGCGCTAACATTTTGAGTCGAAGCCCCGATGACATTCTGCCCATAGTCAATATGCTGAAAGGCAAAACCTCCTGCAACGGCAATGAAAGCATTATTGCTGTTTTTCAAATATCTGCCGGCGCCGCCGCCATATGACGAGGATAGGTTAATGCCTTGCACCGTACTCTGCAGGAAGCTGGCAAAGCCAGTGTCGTACCAATTTTTCCACGGCATCATGTGCTGAGCTGAAGCGTCGACCTGATTGCGTGAGGATGCGGTCGTGTTTTTGCTGGAAGATAGACTTGAAATGAGGCTCGTGGATGCGCGCCAACGATCCCGCGGGTAGTTCAAATCCGTGGAAAGGTCATATTGGGAGGATTCATTGCCTTTGCTGTAAAGGGCACCAAGACCGACACTACCGTTGAAACGTTTCCAAAAACTCTGTGAAGACTGGTCCATGGTGGCGATGTGGCTTCGTTCTAGTTCCACGCTCTTACTTGTCTCTTCCATTACGTCGATCGAAACTGGCCGTTCGCCGTCAGTTTTTGACATGGAGATTTGCCCTGAATAGACCTCGCCATCTTGTGTTTTAACGATAAAGAGCTGACGACTTTCGAGGTGATCCACTTTGAACCAATTGATGGAAACGGTACCCAGTGCATAATCAAGTCCGACATATAGGACATCCGCGCTGAGGCGCTTGATCTCGCATGTTAGTCGATCGCCATTTTTCATCACGAGTACGTCGGATTTTTCTCTCGCAAATAGTGGCGAAGCAAACAGCACAATGATCCCAAAAAGAATCTGCAGCCTTCTCATTACGGCGCTCCCTGTAGGTCTACACCCGCCCGGTATACACGGGTGCGCTATCAACCGGCGACCGATGTGGCAACGCGTTGCCAATCGGTGCCTCGCTAAATCGGTTTGATCGAAGATTGGCGCGATCTCTTTAATCACGCAGACTTGGCCATCCGCTTGGATCTGGTTCTGAGACATGGAAGATGATCAACGCTCTCCGGCCGCGCAACAAGTTAGTCGAATCGATATAAGACGTTCCATTAGTTCTCTTACGCACAAGTAAGTTCCTTGACAACTAGGGAAATCCCCAGTGGACGCATCGCGGGAATATCAGTAACTATAGAGCAACAGTTGATTGTGACATCCGCACATAGAATCGTTGATCGCCTCTTGAAGTGATGCGGCTGCACGCACGACCGAAGCCAGTCTCTCGGCGTCATGAAAGGAGCGCACCACTTGCATAGCGATAAGGCGCGCCTCTCTTCCATGTCGTTTTCACGGAACTACAGACAATGTCTATCTAATAGCTTCTGCTTACTTTCCCTTGCAATGCTCCTGTGCGCCCCTGTCTGGGCGCAGCCTGGTAATCCGATTCCGACTCCCGCTGCGCCGCAACCTGAGCTACCGAAAGACGCCCTTGGGCGTACCACTCCACAAGGTACGGTCCTCGGTTTTCTGATTGCCGGTCGCAAGGGGGACTACGAGCTCGCCGCGAGGTATCTAGACACCCGCCTTCAGGGTGAACAGGCCGCGAGCCTTGCTCGTCAGCTCTACGCGGTTCTCGATCGTCGCCTGCCCCCGAAACTGAATGAGCTCAGTGACAAGCCCGAGGGATCACTCGCGGATCTGCTGCACCCCGAACAAGAACTGGTTGGAACCATCAGTGGCGACAGCGGCAACCTGGAGATACTCGTCGAGCGGTCGGATCGCGGGGAATCTGGATCCGTTTGGCTATTCTCCAGCAAGACCCTCGATGCGATTCCAGAGATTTATGAGGAAATCAACTTGGTATCGGT
>NZ_JBARMD010000080.1:0-7603 GCF_049802275.1 Occallatibacter sp.
GCAAAAGCCTCTGTGTCGCCCACAAAGCCACCGCCGCCGCCCCGGCCCGGGAGCACTCCAGGCTGATCTCTCCCAGATGCAACTCTTTTGAAGTGAAGTACGTATACGGTGAATCGTGCTTATAGAACCGCCCCACCCCCCGGTCCTGGAACAGCACGCACCCACACCCATAGGGCTGCAGGCCATGCTTGTGCGGGTCGATCACAATCGAATCAGCCTGGCTGATCGCCGCATACGCCCGCCGCGCCGGCTCCTCCAGCCGCTCCTCGATGAGCTTGAAATATCCGCCATAGGCCGCATCCACATGCATCCGGAACCCATACCGCTCCCGCAGCGAGAAAATCTCCGGCAGTGGATCCACCGCCCCGATCCCCGTGGTCCCCAGCGTAACTACTACGGTGCCCACATTGCCCTTGCGCAGCTCATCTTCCAGGGCATCCAGGCGCATCCGCCCCCGCGCGTCCGCCGGGACAGAGCCATATTCCAGCTTCAATACTGCCGAAATGCGATTGTGCGTATAGTGCGCCTGCTCCGACCCTACGATTCGCTTCCCCGGCGCGATCTGTCCGGCCACCCACAGGGCTTCCAGATTCGCCATCGTCCCGCCCGATGTCAGATGTCCCATGTACTCGCTCCATCCAAACATCCCTGCAATCTCCGCCACCGCCTCAATTTCCATGGCGGAGCTGGCCCGCCCCCCATCCCGGGCGTGATTGTTCGGATTGATTGTCATGGCCAGCGCATAGGCCGCCCGCGCCACCGGATGTGGCGGTTTCAGCATCTGCCCGGCATAAAGTGGATGGAAGTAGGGGAAGTTGTCCCCCAGTCGCCGCGCCGTCTCGTCCAGCACCGCCGCGATCGCGCCGGAGTCTGCATCGCTTTCTCGCGCAGGTTCGAACGCAGGCAGCGAACCAAACTCGCGCTTCAGTAGTTCCGTGGCATGGGCCAACAGGTCAGGGACGAGATCATAGGGCATGGCGACCCTCCACCCTATCACAGAGAAACCTGCTGCCGTAAGCCGCTCATTTTCAGCAGCATAGTGAATTTTGCAGTCTTTACCAGCGACTTTCGTGCCGCAAACACGGCCGATTAATTTGCGGTGGGATGGTACACTGTCGGCAGCGTTAGAGTCGAACCGGGCGTGTGCAGTAGCTCGCCCATAGCGTTTCAGGATCTTCCTGAAGCGTCGAACCAGCAAGATTCTGCCAGTGGTCGCTCCGATTCATCCAGCGCAATTCAATACCAGGAAACACTAAGAAAATGGAACAAGGTACTGTGAAGTGGTTCAATGACGCGAAAGGTTTCGGATTTATTTCGCGCCAGAACGGTGAGGACGTCTTCGTGCACTACTCTGCAATCAACTCGAGCGGGTTCAAGAGTCTGCAGGAAGGCCAAGCCGTGCAGTTCAACGTCGTAAAGGGACCCAAGGGCTGGCAGGCCGCGGACGTTCAGCCGCTGTAAGCCACGGATTTTGGCAGAATCTAGCAGACAGAAGCAAGGGCTGGGCCAATAACCCGGCCCTTGGCTTTTTCGACCAGGTCATTTGTGGTTTGGCTTCGGTCCCGGATTACTGCGGCCGCTTTCGACTCGGTCTCACGGTCGCTAGAATCTTGCTTCCCCGCCAGTGCCCCTACACTCGGAGCGCCAACACCTTCAGGTCCGGCCAGGTATAGGCGACCTCCATCAGTTTCGTGCCGCCAATATCAATCACCTTCGACGTCGCCAGCTGCGCCCCCGTCCGTTCATAAAAACTGCGGGAGCGATTCTGCTCCAACACCCACACCGCCATGCTTTTGAAATTGAGCTCCAGGAGTGCAGTTGCCATGGCTCGCAAAAGCTCGGCGCCGATTCCCCTCTTCTGCGCTTCCTTCAGCAAATAGAGCGAGTAGAGCTCCGCATCGCACTGCCCCACCGGTTCGCGATTCGTCCCTCCATGCGCGAACCCCACCACGCGTCCACCCCACTCCGCAACAAACACCAGCGCACTGCTGCTCAGCCACTCGCTCCACAATTTGGAGCGCAAAGATTCATCAAGGCCGGCCAGGTACGCATCGGGCACGATTCCCGCGTATGTCGTTTGCCAGCTTTCCACGTGCACATGCGCAATCGCGCCCGCGTCGGCCTCCACCGCAGCTCGAATCGAAATCTTCATCCATGCGCCTTCATCCAGCGCAAATCATACAGGCAAACTTCCGTTACCCTCTGCCCGGCACAAGGCACTTTATTCACGCAAGACTCCGGTTACGATAGCTCTCACAAAGCTCTGAACACAGCGTTCATCAAAACTGCTCAGGTGTCTAGCCTGAACGACCCGGAACGGAAAGTGGGGGGTGGCTAGCGTTACGGGCTGCGGTGCGAAGATACCACCCAGCCCGTGATTCATCACCTGGCCTCAACCTTAAGTCCCTGAAGCACTTCTTGGGCATGGCGCTTTGAAATACCACCCATTACTTTAGGATGGTTAACTGCTCCATACCTTTGATTTTCTGCTGTTTTCCGATGCTACACTTCGCCAAGTGGAGAAGAAAACATGGATCCCTATCGCGTCGCCTACGAACAAGCCATGACCGAGCTGAACGAGATCACACGGAAGTTCGATCTCCTCCGGCTGCAAAAAGCCCAGGTCGAAAATCTCATCAACGCTTTTCGCCCCCTGATCGAGAACAGCGACCAAACCGCCAACGCCATCGCAGGCTAATCGCGGCCGTGGTTGTCGCAGACGCATGCCGGCGCGAGCCGGCATATCCGTCTCGTTTCTCTTTGGCCCTCTCAACAATCTGCTTTTCTAAGCGCGCAAGCCGGCATCGCCGCGCCTTCATCTTCGCAAACTCTTCCGCCCCCGCTTGCTCACCATTTGAGTGCGAATCGGGAGCCGCGAACTGCGCGAGCTTATTGAATCCTCTGCGACGATCAATCGTTGTTGATCACTGTGACCTGGCCGGCATTCAGGCGAGGAAGTTGAAAGCCGTTCATCCAAAATGTTGCCTGGGTACGCCCCGTCAATGTGTATCTGGTGAAGGTTAGTGGAGTTCCGGAGCAAAAGTGCCGCACCTTCGCAGGCCGGTTATTTTCCATCACAAATTGATTGGTGAAATTGATTGAGGCTAACCAGATCGGAACAATGCCGAGTTCCGCGGACTCTTTTTCGAGCGACCCGATCCACGCCGCGGTTTGCACATTGTCGTCAGTCTTCGTCGATGTGCCACTGCACGGGGCAGCGGACCAGGCCGAGCTGACAAGCGTCAGTCCGGGGTGCCGCAGGGGTGCCCGGCAAGCGACACCTCCGACCTCGTCGGGACGTGTGGCAAAGCCCGTGATCGGTGTGCAAATGCCTACACCCGACACGGCAAAGTCATCCTGGCCGAGGGTAAATTGTTCCTTATTCTCCGCGCGCGCCTGAGTGAGAGCGAATGTTATTTGCACGCTGAGTGGCTTGCCAATGAACTCGTCATAGACTGCGCGCGGCATTGTGAATTGCGCGTTGGCCACCACCCTTTCTCCAGGGAAGAATTTGTTCATTGAGATGGACTGCCACACGGAAGTCCAGCGCGCGCCCGCCGGAGTTTGGAGCGTAACCTTCATGAAATCCGGGATCGTGACTGTCCCATCGGGCATGCCGGAGACGAGAACGGGCATTGAGATTCCCACCCGGTCACGTCTTTGCGCCACCAAGGCAGACGCTTCAGATCCTTCTTTTTCTTGATAGGTGAACTGCGCCGCTGCGATTGACCGTTGGCTTGGAGGATAGTTGCGGTCCATCAGGGCATTGTCGGGAGCGCCGCCCATGTTGAATGCGCCAAACAGCACCACCAGCGAAGCTAGTAGAAGCCAGGAAACCCTGACGCTTCGACGCCAATACTGCACGATGACCACGGCCAGACAAAGACCAAATGCAAGAAAGACGATCATCTCGCCTTGATGCGGAATTGCGATTCTGTCGGGAGGAGCGTACGCAGTCAGTAGCACAATCGCAATGAGACAAACTACCGCGCCCAACACTGCCAGCGTCATCCGTGCGAAGTTCCTCGTGACCGTTGCCAGAGCGACCAACGGGAGCACCAGGAAGCACGTGAGCTGGAACGAATCGTAGAGAAGGCCGCGGAAAGAGGGAAATGGCCTGAACCCCGCTTCAGCCAGCATCACGCACTGCGCAATCAAAAGAGGGACATAGAGAGACACAACCAGGAACAGCACTTTCGCCGCGAGCAATTTCTTCCACTCATAAGGACGCGTGATCCAGAACTGGCGATCGCCAACAAGTTTCTCCGCGTGAACCAGGGGAGAAATCAACAGCCACCAGCTTAATGGAACGACAAGAACCAGGAGAGACGGCAAGTCGCTCACTGACCCTGCAAATGGCAAAAACCCGATATTGCTGCCATACGGCATCGCTCCGATCCGCCACCGATAGTGACAAGTCAACACCAGAGCTGCAATCGCGGCGATTGAGATCAGGATCTCAAGCCACTGGTGGCGGGCGTCTTTCACGAAGATATGCAGGATCTGCTTCATGCGTTGATCCTCCTCGCTTCATTTGCACCCGACGACCTCTGATTGCGACCGGATTTGGCTACGGCCAGAAAGATGGAACGAAGCGGCATGGGGTCGAGTGAGAAACTGCGAGCCGTAGGGAAGAACTCCGCCAGCTCCCGCTCCGTAATCTGCTCTTTGTAATTGTTGTGAACAAAGCGTACGACGCAATCTGCGATCTCCGGCTGCAACCACGATGCGGGGCGATTGTCGGGAAGAGATGACGGACGTTCCAGCGTTACAGTTACATCTCTAAAGCGATTCGACAGGATCGGCATTTCTTCAGAAAAGAGCAGGCGGCCCTGTTCCAGAAATCCAACGTGGCTCGAAAAGGTTTCAATTTCGCCGAGGTCATGACTTGAGAGGAAGATGGTGGTCTCAGGTGCCCGGTCGAGCAGGCCCTCGATCAGTTCATCCCGCACCAGCGGATCGAGTCCGGAGAACGGTTCGTCCAGCACGATCAGAGAGGGCCGATAGGCCAGTGAGCTTGCGAACGCAGCCTTCATCCGCATGCCGCGCGAAAGATGCTTGAGCTTGCGTTTCAAAGGCAGATCGAACTGCCGTACCAGTTGCTGCTCGAGCGCGGCATCCCACTGCGGATAGAACGATCTGCAATAGGCGAGCATGGCGCCCGTCGTCATCCATTCAGGCATTTCCTGGTTCTCTGAAACATAACCGATGCGCGTGAACGCTTTGCCCGCCAGGTGTCTCGCATCTGTTCCGAGAACTTCCGCATGTCCGTCGCTGGGGCTGAAGATGTTCATCAGCATCTTGATGATCGTGGTCTTTCCTGCACCGTTCGCGCCGACCAGCGCATAAATAGCGCCCTCGGGTACCGCGAGGTCGACGCCGTCGACAGCCACCGTTCTCCCAAATCTGCGTGACAGCTTTTCTGTTCGGATGGCGAGTTTCATCGCTCTCTATGGCCTCCATCGTCAGGCGTGCTGCCGCCTGTGTTCTCGCGTGTCAGGCGCTTCCAGTGATCCGTTATGGAATCGAGCATCTCGTCAAGGCCGATTCCTAATCGCTTGGCCTCCACGACAATCTCCTCGATTTCGTGCCCGAGCAATTGCGTGCGCTCCTTCCGGGTGGAGTCAGGAAGAGCGGCGACGACGGTGCCGACGCCGGGTCGCGTCTCCAGTAATCCTTCATTCACAAGGTGTGCCACGATCTTCGCCGCCGTATTGGGATTGATCTTGAGTTCCTTGCTAAGAGTCCTGACGGACGGAAACGTATCGCCCGGGCGCAGTTGGCCTGAGACCATCGCCTTCTTTGAGGCATAAACAACTTGCTCAAACAGCGAGAGACCAGCGCGGAATTGAACACGGAACGGGATCACGTGTGTACTATTACGCATAGTACACGTGAAGTCAAGTGATTTTGATCAGGATTACCGACGTCGCTGCATCCTCAGAAGGTTTCAGGCCACGCTCAGGTATACTCCGGCTACCGACGAATCATTCCAGGAGGTCTTCCCCACTATGCAGCATCGTGCTTGCAGTCGCTGGTTTGCCGCTCTCGCGATCGGCGTTTTTGCCGCTTCTTTCGCATGCGCGCAGAACAACGCCGCGCCATCCGCCGCCAAATCCGAGGGCAAATCTGAAGCCAAAATCACCCCCGACGCTCCAGCCGACTCCATTACTGAAGGCTCGCTCAAAGTTGGCGGCCAGACCATTGAGTACCGCGCCATCGCGGGCACACTCACCGTAGGCTCCACTGATCCGCAAGACGCAATGATCGGCTTCGACGGCAAATACCTGCCCGACGCCACCATCGACATGAGCACCAAGCCGGAAGATCGCCCCGCCACCGCGCGCCTCTTCTACACTGCCTACTTTCAGAAGAACCCTGCGAAGAACCGGCCCATCACCTTCCTCTACAACGGCGGACCCGGCAGCGCCACCATGTATCTCCACATGGGCGCGTTCGGCCCGATGCGACTGGTCCTCCCACAGGATTCTGCCCACCAGGAAGGCGCGCCCTACCAGATCGTGCCTAACGAATACAGTCTGCTCGACGTCAGCGACCTGGTCTTCATCGATGCTCCCGGCACCGGCTTCAGCCGCATCTACGGCAAAGACGCCGGCAAGGCATTCTATGGAACCGATCCGGACGCGCACGCGTTCGACCGCTTTATTCGGCGCTTCCTATCGAAGTACGATCGGTGGAACTCCCCGAAGTATCTTTTTGGCGAAAGCTACGGCACCACGCGCACGGCGATTCTGACCAACCTGCTGCAACGCCATCTCGATCTCAACGGCTCCATCTTCCTCTCGCAGATCCTCAGCTTCGACTCGAGCGCGGACGACCCGCAAGGCAATCCCGGCACCGATAACGGCTACTTCCTCGCGTTGCCGTCGATGGCTGCCACCGCGTGGTATCACCACCGCGTCCCCAACCAGCCCGCGACGCTCGAGCCATTTCTGAAAGAGGTTGAGCAGTTCTCACTAGGCGCCTATGCCGCGGCTCTGCTTCAGGGCGCCGACCTCGCCGATGCGCAGAAAAAAGATGTCGCCGCAAAGCTTGAAAGCTATACGGGCGTTCCCGCGGCCTACTGGATCAAAGCCAATCTCCGTGTAAGCGGCGGCGAGTTTTCAAAGGAACTGCAGTCGGAGATGGGCATCACCACCGGCCGTCTCGACACCCGTTATCAAGGGCCCGACATCGATCCCCTCAGCGAAAGTGCTCAGTACGATCCCTTTGGCTCGGCCACGTCCTCTGCGTACAACACCGCCATCAACCAGTACGCCCGCGTGACCCTCAAGTACGGCGAGAACCTGACCTACAAGCCCAGTGCGCGCGAAGCCAACGGTTTCAACTGGGACCTCAAGCATGTGCCGCCAGGCATGGGGCAAGGATGGGACGACTCAAGCGTGAACGTCATGCCTGACTTGGCCATGGCCATGAAGCGCAATCCGAAATTGAAGGTGCTGCTCATGGGTGGCTATTACGATCTGGGCTGCACTTACTTTGGCGCGACCTATGAGGACAAGCACCTGCAGATTCCACAGTCGCTCCAGAGCAACATCAACTATCGCTTTTTCCAGACCGGCCACATGGTCTACATCACCAC
>NZ_JBARMD010000081.1:0-30776 GCF_049802275.1 Occallatibacter sp.
GAACTGGTGCGGGTTACGGTGGACGAACTGGAGTTCAAGCGCGTGCTCAGGCTGGTACACCGGCGCCAGGCCACCCTCTCCTATGCTGGACTCGCGTTTCTGCGAACCGTGCGCGAGCTGGCTCAAAAGCACGGGCCGCCGTACTACTACCACGTGGAACGGGCGGGGTGAATAAAGCAGGGAATAGGGGTTAGGAAACAGGGAACAGAAACAAGGGTGAGGGAACAGGCCAGACGGAGATGAGGGTGGCACGAACAGGAATGAAGGAAGACCAACTCGTGCCCGGGATCGATCAGGAGTCGAACTCCAATCCTCTCCACCCGGCCAAGATTTCTAATCCCGAATTCCTAATCCCTGATCGCTGATCTCTAATCCCTGCCTCTCCGCGATTCCCATTCGGTATGCGCCACGTCTATTGACTTAGATCATCCTGATTCAGCCCGTGCGACCTGCAACCCGTTCAGGCCATTTACAATGCTGAGAGCGGCGCGTGGGAGAAACCGGCGTGTCGCAATCAACGACAAGCTGGTTGCCAGCCGGACGGTTGAGCAGTCGCGAGGTTCAAGACCGAATGAAGAAAATCGCCCTTATTACCTTTCTGCTGGCCGTGTGCGTAGCAGCGGGCCGCGCTCAGGAGAGCCGGCAGGATATCAGCCTCAGCGGATCAGTCCTGATCGAACCTTTTGTTGCCTCCTCCACTACTGTTCAGGTCCACTCAAACGCCGCCTGGGGTGGGTTGGTTAGCTATCGCTTCATGCTTACCCCTAATAGCGCAGTTGAAGCCAATTATGGAATTACTTACGAGAACAAGATCAACTATTACGTGAACCCCAATCACTACCAGGTGAACACCCGTACCCAGGAGATATCGGCCGCCTACGTACGCAGCTTTACCTACAAGAAATTCAACCCGTTTCTAGAGGCGGGTCCTGGCGCACTCATTTTCCTGCCTATTCGCAACTCGGGCACCACGAGCCTCGACGTGAAACAGCAAACGTCGATTGGGGGACTCTATGGTGGCGGTATCGCCTACGAGATCAGCCCGAGCTTCGACATTCGGGCTGAGTACCGCGGCTTTGTGACCAAGGTGCCTACGTTTGGCCTCAGCCAGTTCACCACCAACAAGTGGTACAACATCTACAATCCGGTCATTGGCGTGGCGTACCATTTCTAAATTCAGGGAATAGGGAATGACAAAACCCGCCTGTGCGGATCTTTGAACAATTTATGAAATCCAGAGAGGGGATGGCCAACGCCATCCCCTCTCTGCTTCATTGCGCCGATGTCATCTTGAGACCGAAGGCTCCGAAGGGCCCGGGGCACGATTTTCCGATTCCTCTATGTCCCCGCCTCGCGGTATCTGCCGAGCTCTTTCACCATGGCGCAGTGCGGTTTCAGGGCCTGAACCGCGCGGGAACCTTCCTGCGACGACTGCAACTGGCAGTCCACATAGAAGACGTACTCCCATGGTTTGCCCTGCACGGGGCGCGATTCGATCTTGGTCAGATTTGTTCCTATCGCTGAAAGCTGGTTCAGGGCCGCCACCAGCGATCCCGGCCGGTTCTCAACGGAAAAGGCAACGCTGGTTTTGTTGGCATCCAAGTCGAACCGGGCATCCCTGGTGCGCCGAACCAGAAAGAAGCGTGTAAAGTTTTCCGGGTTGTCCTCAATGCCCGCGCATAGAATCTGGGCTCCGTAGTAGCGGGCTGCGGCTTCGCTGGCGATGGCCGCCGCGTGTCGATCGCGCAACTCGACCAGTTGCTTCACGCTGCCTGCCGTGTCGTAAAAGGCGAACGACTCCATTTTCGGATACCTAGCCAGGAAACGGCGGCATTGCGCCAGCGCCACCGGGTGCGAAAAGACGCGGTCAATGTCATCCAGGGTTGACGATATGCCGATCAGGTTGTGGCGGATGCGCAGCTGCGACTCGCGCACCACCTTCACGTCGTGCTGCAGCAACAGGTCGAAGTGCTCGAGCACCGAACCGGCGAGGCTATTCTCAATGGGGATAACCGCGCCGTCCACCGATTCGTCGGCGAGCGCGTTGAAGACATCGGCCGAGACGGAGCAGGGCACGATTATGGCGTCCGGCAGCATGGCCAGCGTCGCTTCGTGACTGAACGAGCCCGGTTCTCCCTGGATGGCAATCTTCATTCCGGTGCCGGCTTCTCTTGCTTCAGAGGCGGCCGCGCGTGTCGCGAGTGGCGACTGCGCAGACGGCTTCCTCGCACCATACCACAGCTCCACCGCCGCCTTGTTTGAGAGTGATTCTTCCATGTCTCCTTATCTCCGCAGCCAGACATCGGCGGCCACGAATATGAGGAAGACCATGGCAATGACGCCGTTCATGGTGAAAAATGCAGCATTCAGGCGCCGCATGTCGCGGGGCGAAACGATGGAGTGTTCATAGGCGAGCAGCAGCCCCGCGGCCGCTACGCCTAACCAGCCTGCAACGCCAAAGCTGAACAAGTATCCGAACCAGGCGAGCAGGCCCAGCATGGTGAGGTGCATGAGGCGCGCCACCCAGAAGGCCGCTGGAACGCCGAGTGCCTGGGGAATGCTGTACAGACCGGCTTCGCGATCATGTTCGAAGTCCTGGCACGCGTACAGCACGTCAAACCCGGCCACCCATAGCATTACGGCCGCGGTCAGTACGATGATGCGTGGATCGAGGCTGCCGCGCACGGCGATCCACGCGGCTGATGGAGCCAGGCCCAGCGCCAGCCCCAGAACCAGGTGGGACCACCGCGTGATGCGTTTCATGTAGCTGTAGCCAAGCAACACTAAAAGGACGAAAGGGGCAAGATACAGCGTGAGCCGGTTTAATTGGGCCGAAGCAATCACGAAACAGAGGCCCATCAAAACTGTGAATCCGAGCACAAATTGGCGCGACAACTGTCCGGCGGGAATGGCACGGGTGCGGGTTCGTGGATTGGCGGCATCGAGGTCGGCATCAGCCCAGCGATTGAAGGCCATCGCACAGGAGCGTGCCGTCACCATGGCAATCAGGATCCATCCCAGCGTCCGCCAGCCAGGTGCACCGTGGCTCGCAAGCACTACCGCGGTCAACGCAAACGGCAGCGCGAAGATCGAGTGTTCCCACTTGATCATCTCCAGTGTCGTCCGTGTTTTCGCGGCCAGACCCATCGCGTGCAGCTCCATCATCCAGTGTAATGGAGCGCTATCGCGTCACCTGAGGGGGGTGCGGAAATGGCTGGATGCCGAGGAAGGAAATCAGGAACTCGCGCAGCTTGTCCGAAGACCCGAAAACAAGGCTGTGTCAGGTTTCGGACTTGGCTTGTAGCAGGCGGCGGGGGGAAACTGCTTCTTCTTGAATCTATGCCTCGGCGTCTTCGATCGATCCTACCAGTGGGAGCACGGTATCGACCTTTGTCACCTTGAACAAATCCATGACCCGATTGTTCGCGCCGGCAACGACGAGTTTGGATCCCCTGGTCTGGCAGCGGACATAGTGGTTCATCACCAATCCCATTCCGGCCGAGTCCATGTAGGGGACGCCGGTCAGATCGATCACCGTGAGCGGCGGAGGCGCCGCACCGCGCAGTTCGGTTTGCAGCTCGAACAGGTTGCGCAGCGTGAGTGGTCCGGTCAGGCAGAAAACCCGGGTGCCGGGATTCTTGCCGTCTTTCCGATCGATCGTCAAAGGGCCGTCATTCAACATAGCGACTCAAGTGTAAGGAATGGAATGTCCTGAATGATTACAGTTCTGTAAATGTCGCATGCCGACTGCGCGCGCGTCCAGCGAAAACGCACACGCGCTCGCGGCAATAAAATGAAGGTCGTTTCAGTGAGCTGGAAAGGAATTTTGGTACGCGATTCAGCCGTGCCCCGACCGCCCTGTTCGGATTCGGGATGCACCATGGGGGAGAGCATCGCGAATCCGAGCAGAGCGGTGATCACTGCGCCTTCTCGGTTTCGGCGGGCTGACCGGCCACTTGCAGGTAGTTCTTTACGCTGAAAACGCCGGGTACGCCGTTGGCGCGGATGTTGGCCAGATCCTTGTCGGCCTTGGAATCGACCACGCCGTACAGGGAGACATGACCGTTCTGCACGGAGATGCGAATGGGCTTGGCTGGATCGATGGCGTACTTGTTCAACGCGGGATACCCATAAATGGCGCGCGCCACGGCTAACCGCGTCTGGTCGTCCATGATCGATGTGGGATCAACCTCGATCTCATCCGAGACATCTTTCACGCCGGGGTAGGTTGACACGAGCGCTACTGCCGAGTCCTTGTCGACATCGGAATAAGCGTGTCCGCCGAGCGTCACCAGCCCGTTCTGGACATTCACAGTAATGGCGTTGAAGGTTGTGGTGCCATACCCCACGCGATCGTAGGCCAGCTTTTCCATCAACTTAGCTCTTAGATCGTTGTCCGGAACATTGGGGCCTGCAACTTCAATCTCGTTGCGTACCGCGGTAACGCCCTTGGCCTTGCGGACGCGATTGCCTGCATCTTTCTTGTATTCGTACAGGCTCACGTTGCCGGTCAACGTGGCAATTCCGTTGTCGACCGTCACCTTGACATCCTTGAACTGCGACTTTTTAAGCTTTGTCTGCGCATCGCTGGAAGCGTCCTGGCCGGCTCCGATCCCCGCGCCCGTTGCGGCATACGAGATCTGTGGAACGCCAAAAACGCCGATGGTAAGCGCCGCAGCTACAGATGCGGCCGCGAAAATATACCTGGTCGTCTTCATGTTCTTGCTCCTTGTTTCACCTTGGCTGGTGCTTGTCGCCCAGCTCGAAGGTCCGGGGTGTGAGTTTTTACAGCTGCTTTAAACACAGATGCAGGGAAGAAGTTTCACGGCCATGTCTTTGAGATGGAAGCAACTGAAAATCAAGATGCCGCGCGTCACGAAGGCACCAGCGTCCAGAGCCGGAAGGGAACAATTGTAAGCGCGGTCAGTCGTGTTCTGGGGCAAGCCCTGCCGTCTCATTTGAAGCGTCGCGTGGCCTTTATCACCATCGAAAATACGCCCGATTCATCCCGCGCCACGAGCAGCGAAACATGCCGGTTGATCGCGATCTCGGCTTGGAGCAACTGCTGCGCGGTTGTATCAACGTCGGTGGCGTAGGTCAGGGTTACACTTTTGCCAACCTGCTCTACTACCGTAATCCGCGTGGTCGAGTTGCCCAGCACGCCGAGGTAGTTTGGATCGACCTTAACCGAGCCCGCGCCGAACAGTTTCTGCACGCGGCTGCTCATGGTTGCATTCAGCGCACCCCCGAGCAGGGCATCGGACGCGGGGCTGTTGGCAAGCTGCTCCTGCTGCTGCGTGTAGAGCCGCTGCTGATCCTGCGTACGTCCGAGTGCCAGCAGGGCCACTACGTCGGCCTCAGGCAACGGCGGGTCGCTTCGATACGTGACCGCCATCTGATCTGGGGAGCCATGCAGTCCGAGCGTGATGTCGTAGTCTTCAACGCGAGCCGTCGCATTCAGATCGATCATCGGCTGAATGCGGACTGGATTGGTAAACGCGATCTCGCCGCGCTGCAACTCATATCGTGTGCCCGCAATCGTCGCGCTGCCTTCGGTAATTGAGATGCGCCCCAGCAGCGATGGCGATGCGAGTGTACCGCGGAGCCGCAAATCCACATCTCCGGCCAGCTTGGCGTAGGCATTCTGGAAATTCAACTGCGGCGAAGACTGAATGCGCACGTCGAGACGCACGTGATTCGACGGCGCATTCGCGGGGGCGATGGGCTGAGACTTGCCGGCCTGGGCAGCCAGCGCCACAAAGTCAATATCCGGGCTTACCGTAAACCGCGTGATCATCACGTTGCCGCTGAGCAGGAGGTTGTTCTGCGATCCCTGCAGCTGGAGATTGATGTCAGCCGCGGAACTCACACCCTGCGGATAGCGGATGCGGATCGATTTTCCTTTCAGCGTAAGGTCGGCATAGATACCGTGCTGATAGGCGAGATACCCTGAGACGCTCAGCAACCCGCCGCCGCTCATGGCTGTCAGCGATTTTATTTCGAGGCGATTTTGATTGAACTCGAGCGTGCCGTGCAACTGGCTCAGGCTGTTGGGCAGGTCTTCGAGTGCCAGCGATGCGTCGACGAAGTCGATGCGGCCTGTGAGTCCCGGATTCTGGAGCGGACCATGCGCCTCAACGCGGAATGTTGTGGTGCCGTGCGCGGTCAGATCAGGATCGATCGTCTCGGCCAGTTTCAAGTTGATAGACCCATCTGCCGCCACATCAAGCTGGTGCTTGCCGGTGAGGTTCAGGCTACCCTTCACGTGCATGTCCGTCTCTTCGCCGGTGATGTGCAATGGGTTGAGTGTGATCTCAGAGTTGCCCATGCTGGCACGGAGACCGCCTTCGCTCTGCAAGTGCACGCCGGCGATGGTTACGGCAAGCTGCTGGATCTGGGCCTCGCCGCGGATCTGCTGCGGGTGCGCCAGGGGCCCGGACAAATTTACTGTGCCTTCAAGGTTCGACTCGCCCGTCAATTCGTTGATATGCGCCATCTGAAGGAGCGCGCCGATATTGAACTTCGAGAACTTGAGGGTCGCCTGCATTTCGTTGTCGCCGTGCAACGCGATTTGCCCATGTGCGGTGAGCTCCGTCGCCTCCAGCCGGGAGGTGATGTCGTAGACCAGGTTTTGATTCGCTGTGTGGCCGACGACATCGAATTCCCCGAAACGCTCGCCGCTTACTGTGAAGTTGGCCAGCGAGGCACGGCCGTTCACGTGCGGATCATCGAGGGTTCCCGAGCCCGATATCGAAAATCCGAGGCTTCCAGCCAGCTCGGTGCCTCCGCTGCGCAACCGGTCGATCTTTGCAATGTCGATTCCGGTTCCATGCGCATCGACCTGGAATTGCCGGGTGTGCATATCGTAGGTGCCGGCGCCGATAACCGTGCCCGCAGCGCTGTTGATGGTGACGGAAGAAAGCTGCAACGTTTTCCCAGCAAATTTTCCCTGGGCGTGAATCCTCTTCAGCGGCTCTCCATAGAGCGCTCCATTATCCAGCTGCACCCAACCGCTGCCGGTCAGTGTCTCGATCGGTCCGTCGGCCGATGCCTGTGCGCTCAGCAAACCTGTTACAGGAAGCTTTTCTCCCAACAGCGGCGAAAGATCCTCAGCGTTCACGGCGGTTGCCTGCAGGTTGACGTGGAGCAGGGACTTCGCATCGAAGGCGGGCACGCCCGGTGATTTCCGCGAAGGGGGAGCCGCAGAGGTCAGCGTGCCATCGACGCTGATCTTCGCATCTCCGTGGCGAAGGTGGCCGTGTTCAATAGTGATTCGCGCTGCCGAGTAGCTTCCCGCCGCATCGAGTGAGTCCCAATGCACCATTTGCGGCTGGCTGGCATTGTTGCTCGCGGGCAACTCGACCGACAGATTCGTGGCCTGAAGATTGCCGGCGAGGTGCGGATCGTCAAGCGAGCCGGTCCATGTTCCGTTGAAATCCGCCTGCCCGTCGAGCGCCACCGGCAGAGCCGCGAATCCGCTTTTTCCTTCGCGCGTAATTCCGAAATCGCGAAACAACGTATCGAAGTCGCCCAGGTTGCTGGACCGAGCCTCGATCGTAAGTCCCGTCTCGCTGGTCATCGGAAACGCACCGAGCCGCCCCTTGGCGGTTATCTGGCTTGACGGCATATTCACTTGCAGATTGCGCACGTCGACGGAGCCATTCCGCTGCAGATACGTTGCGTCGATCACGCCGCTCGTCTGCGCCTCTCCCGCCACGTTTTTCTGCGATGGACTGAGTTTGAGGTTCGCCGATACCACCAGTGTATTGACATCCCCGTTGGTCCACGCCGCGGTCGAGGAGCCGTTCAGGCGAGCGTCCATTCCCAGCTTTTGGAAAGGCGGCTCGCTCACCATGCCGAGCAGCGTGTCGAGCGTAACGTCGCGGAGATTTGCCGTCACCTTGCCGTTGGTGTGAAAGTCGGTGTCCACCTTCGCCGTTACAACCGGCGTCGCCTTTTCGTGACTCCTGCCTTTCTTCTCGCGCTTGATGGGCTCAGCTGCCTCAATTACGGGGGCACCTGCGAGCGGCGCCATCCAGTGCTCCAGCAGGACCTGGCCCTCCAACTGTCCGCCAGGCTTGAGCCGAGCCGTCACGTTGGTTATCTGCAAATGCAGCGGATCGGCATGCACGCGGGCATCCAGGCCCACGCCACGCGCTACCACGCCGGTTCCGATGTAGGACGCATTGTCAGCGTGTACGGTTCCGTCGATCCGGAACTGTCCATCCTGACCCTCAGCCGCGAGGTTCAGCCGTGCGATTCCTTCCGGCGTGAAGGGATAGCCGAACTGCGGCTCCATCTCTTTCAGATCAAGTTCGCCCTGCACCGTGGCCTTCCAGCGCGGACGGCTGAAGTCGTCAAGTTCACCTGCAACATTCAACACGCGGTCTGCCGATCCTCTGCTATGCGCCGTTAATTGCAGCGACCGCAAATAAACAGCACTGCGCGTGAAGTCGAGCGCGGCCAGAAAATATCCTTCCACCGGCGGAGCATCGGGGTGATCAGGTGCTCCACGCACCAGGCGCAGACCGTGAACGCCGGCTTCGAGGTGATAGCTCTCCTGGATGGGGCCGTGGCCCGGAACGTAATTCAACAAGAGCGAAACATCGTTTGCCGCAAAATCGACCGGAATATGCCGATTCTGAAAATCACTCTCGTCAGAACGCTCGTCGTAGTCGAAGACGCCGTGGTCGACCTCCACATGACCGGCCTGCAGATCGAAGAGCGTATTCAGCACATGCGTCTCGGTCTTGGTGGGCGGTTGGGGCTGATTGGTCGATCCATCGCGATTTACGATCAGGTGAACCTTGGGCCGCTCCAACACGAGGTCCCGCAGCAGAACACGCGGGCTCCAGAATCCCAGCACGCTTAGCGCAACGCGAAGGGAATCAACTTTGGCGTACGGCGCCTCTCCGGCCGCTTCGCGTCCATGCAGCACAACGCCATCCGCCTCGCATTCCAGTTTCAGCAGATTCCAATGGAAGGAGCCGATCTCTGCACGGCCTCCTGTCGCGGCTTCGATGCGTGCAATCAGCCGCCTTCGCACAATGTTTTCAAAGCTTGAAGAGCTTGCCCAGAAATACAAGCCGACTATGCCCAGAATGAGGAGCAGCGTCAGCCCAGCTGCGCCCCACAACAAACGACGAAGGTAACGCTTCCGCGACAAGCGCGGCTTTTCGAGCGGAACCAGCGGCGTGTCGCTCATTCTTTTGACGCTCCCTTGTCGTTGCTCGTGGCGGCAGTTTCCAGGGTCGGATCAAGGACTTCAACTTGACCTTGTTTGCGGAGGTTCGCAAGCCAGTCGTCGAACAACTGGTTGACCCTTTGCTGAAGCAGGATCTCTTCGATGCGCGACGACACCTGCTGCAACGGCGGTGGAGTCTCTCCAACTGGATACTGCGGCAGCAGCGTTCCTTCGTAGTACGTCTTGACCTCCTCCGGCGAAATACGAATGCCCTGGCGGAAACGCATTTCGATAAAGCTAAGAATCTCCATGCGATGCCTCAGGTAATCCTCAAACTCCTGTTGCGTAAGTTCATGTTGTGCCAGAAACGCTTGCCAGCCGGCGTCTGTTTTGCAATTTGCGCGAACGCACACCGGAAGCTTGGTGCGAATCTCCTGGATGCGTGACGCAATCATTTCCGGCTTCGGTTCGGTCGCCGGCAGATCTTCCTGCCGAATCTGCTGCTGGATCAGGGCGCGGCTGATCAGTTGTTCCAAAGCCTGCCGCTCGGTCATCTTCTCCTGCGCAATCCGGCCGGGATCAAGAACCGACAATTGCATCTCCTCTTCGATATCGCTTTCCAGGATTGGCTGCCGGTTCACCACGGCAACGACGCGATCGAGCGTGACGGTGGCGCCCGGTTTCGGAGTCTTGTCGACCGCCTGCGCGGCGGTGGAACGCAGAACAACAAGCGCCGCCGCGATGCAGGCGCAACCGATGGCCGCGGGGGAGATTGCAAATCGAGTTGCCTGCAGTCTGTTCATCAGAACGTTTGTCCAAAGCTGAAGAAGAAGTTGAAATGTGCAGCCTCGCCAACGTGCTGGTTGGCATAAATGTCGGACTGCGAATAGTTGACGTTGACGGGGTAGATAGGGGGATTCAGGTTGTAGCTGAAATCAAGCCGAATCGGACCGATCGGCGTATGGTACCGCGTGCCGAGTCCCACCGCGTGGGAGAAGTAATTGAAATTGCATTGACCCTGTTGCCCGGTTGAGGTAACTGGTCCAGTCGGACTGGGCGGAGTGGGTGGATTTGTCGAATAATCCGCAGGCGTGAGCACTTTGCAGGCGTCGCGATCGGGCTGATGAATGCGCAGCGCGCTCGCCCACGCATCCCCGGCATTCGTAAATATATTGCCCATATCGTGAAAGAGCACAAAGCTCAGCGTATCGCCAAAGAAGGGGAGAATGGGGGGCGGCAGCCGCACTTCGGTGCTATTGATGAGCGCCCCGGCTCCGCCAATGGGAAACCCCGTCTCAGGGTCGCGTGGACCCGCTGCATTGCTCGAAAATCCGCGATGCGAAATAGCGCCGCCGGCATACAACCGCTCCGGAAGCGGTAACAGCCTCGCGGACGGCGGCCCGTAAGCGCGCTCCTGTCCGTAGCGCGTGTTGCGCGCCAGCACAAACCGTTTCGTATTGAAGCCGTAATAGCTCGCATTCGACAGGTCGAGCCTGTTGAACTCTGCCTGTGCTCCAAATATCGAATCCGACTGAAAGTTCTGGAAGCTCGTGTATGTTCCGCGGTGTGAGTCGAGCGGCGAGTCGCGCGTGTCGCGAATCCAGGTGATGCTCGGTCCCGCAACACGCACAGCTGTCGACAGCGCCGCGATCTCACTCGGCCCCACCTGCAGGGTCTCTGCCGCCACCTTCACGCGCCTGAAGTCAAACTCATAAACGAATGTATTCGCTTTTGTAAAAAGGGATCCAGGTTGGCTGAAGTGCTGTGTCCAGCGAACGCCTGTCTCCAACTTCGATGACACATACGTTGTGACGTTCTGGCTGCTGGCGTAGCCACCCGAGAAGGTGAACGCGAAATCACGATTCCCGGCAAAATGGGGATTTTGATAAAGCATGTTGATGTTCTGTTCAAGCAGACCGTAGGTTCCTTGAATCGAGGCGGATTGTTGCCGTCCAAACAGATTGTTCCGCGTCAATACGCCCAGCACTCGCGGGCTGATTCCTGTCTTTCCGTTTGGACTGCAGGGTGCGCCCGTCGACTCGATGCCACGGCAGTTGTTCTGCGGTGTTCCCGTCTGCGCTTCGAATCCGAGACCATAGGTGAACGTCCAGCGCCGCGCCTCGGTGGTTTGCAGCAGGACGGTTTTGTAGGGCTCGTCGCCGGCGTTGTTCTGCACCGCCGTGTTTACCTCGTTGAACAACGCGAGTTCGTAGAGATTGCGCTGGGTCTGGGCCAGGGCCGTCTGATTCAACGGGTCGCCGGGATGAAGTGTAATCGCCTTCGCCACCGTGTCAGGGTGCGTGTAGTACAAACCCGACACCAGCACCTTGCGAACAAAGATCTGCTGTCCCTCGTGGATTTGGAATATCACATCCATCTTTGCCGGGTCCGCTGCCTCTGTTTGCTCATCGACCTCGATCTGCACCTGGTCGAAGCCGCGGCTAAGATAGTTCGTCAGAAGGGCATCCCGGTCTCCGGCCAGATTCTGCGGCGAAAACAACTGCCCAACTGAGGTATTCATCAGTGGCAGCAGTTTGCTTTCGTCGGATTTCACGACGCCCTCGAGGCGCACTTCGCCCACTCGCTGCTGCGGCCCTTCCTCAATGTGGTAGACCACGGCGATAGGTTCTCCCGAAGTTCGTACCATCTCCTGTCCGGGGGCGCCCACGACATTACCGCCTATCAAGGTCTCAGGGGTCACCTTAACTTTTGAGAATCCGTTGTTCTGGTAAACCGCCTCCAATGCGTTCACATCTGCGCCCACGAGAGCCTGGCTGTACGTTCCATGACGATCGAGGTGATTAGCAGCGTGCACACTCAGGAGGTCTTCGAGCGTCTTCCGATCGAAATAGTGAGTGCCGGCGACCGAAACGCTTTCAACCCTCCGGCGTGCGCCTAGCGCCACCGTATACGTGATGGTTACCATGCCACTGTCAGGATTCTGCTGCTGATGTGCCACTTTGACGTCAAAGTAGCCGGTTCGCTGGAAATAATCGCGCAGCCGGCGGTCACCCTCGTTCAGCAGGTCTTCATCGACCGTACCCTCTTCATATACCGGAACCAGTCGCTTCAGCCGCTCGCCGCCGATCTTCGCGCCTTCCAAACGCAAAATCACCACCGGGCCTCGATTGGCTGAAAAGCTGAAGTTCGATCTCTTCGTCTCCGCGCTGTACACCTGCGACTCGAGCTTTACATCGGCTTCCAGGCGACCTTGTTTCTGATATTGCTTCAGCACTCCGCTTAATGCGCGGCTGTTCGTGTCGTGGTCAACCTTGGTTCCCGCCCGCAGACGAGCGTCGCGGCGGAACTGGTCCACAGTCATGCCCGAGTCTCCGGAGACCGCAACCGCCCCGACCCGCGATTGGACTCCTGAAATCACTTCGAAGGCGATATCCACCAACTGCTCGGCGGCGTGCCTGGTGAGCCTATATGTGATGACCGGCTCATTGAAGCCGTTGTCGGCGAGGGTTTGCCGCATACGGACGGTCGCCGCTTCGAGGCGCCCTTGCGTAAATCGCGTTCCAGCCGTGAGCCGGCTGGCCGCCTCCAGTTGCGCGTTGAGTGTGGCGCCTTTTGCGCCGTCCACGCTCACTGTTCCGATAAAATCCCGCGGTGTTCCCTTGAAAACAAGCTTCAGTCCATCGTTCTGCCGGATTGCGGTTGCCTCAACGGTAGCGAACAGTCCGGTCGCAAACAGCATGCGCAAACTCTGTGCAACATTTTCGCGGTCGAGCGGGGCCCCCACGGTCTGCGGAAGGTGCCCGGGGAGCGGTTTGAGCCGGTCCGCCGATACGCCTTCAAAGGAGATCTCGCGAACCGGAAGTCCCAGCCATTTCGCCAGAGAAGCCGGATCGCTTTCTTCGGCCGAGGCTGGAGCGTGCGATGAACCATGAGAGTCAACGGCGGCTCGCGAGAATCGTGTCGCCGGCTCATGAGTTATTGGGGAACCGGCAACCTGCCCGCGGCAATGGGTTCCCATCGCGAGAAGAAGAAAAAGACAACCCGGCAGCAATCCGTCCTTCATTCTCGAGCCGAGCCGCCGTGCGGGCATTGCCTTACGCACTCTATCTCCCAGAATTTAGCCGTATGGGCCCGCACCGGGCCGTTTGCTTGCATCTAACCAAATAACTTGAGAGCCTTTCCGGTTCCTTCTCGCCGCAGCTCAAAGTTTTCCACCGCTGCACCTTATACTAACGAGGAAAGAAGCTTGGCGCAGCAACAGACGATTCTTACAGCTACCGACTCCCCTGCTCAAAGGAAGCGCATGCCACGTACCAGGTTTCAAAAGCAGACGTCCGAAGCCCCCGCGCCTGAAGCTGTCGAGCAAAAAGACAGTCAGGTCCGGCTTCGCGAAACTGCATCTCAAGTCACGCCGCTGCCGCCAGCCTCTCCTGACGCCGAGATTCTGGCCCGGGCCCAGGCTGGAGACCACCACGCCTTTGCTCATCTCTATTCGCTTCACAAAAGGCGCATCTACTCGTTGTGTCTGCGCATGGTCGGCAACGTAGCCGAAGCGGAAGACCTGACACAGGAGGCTTTCCTTCAACTTCACCGCAAGATCGCGACCTTTCGCGGCGATTCCGCATTCTCGACCTGGCTTCATCGTCTTTCGATCAACGTCGTGCTTATGCACTTGCGCAAGAAAGGGCTGCCCCTCATGTCTCTGGATGAGGCCATGGAGCCTTCCTACGACGACGGTCCCGGGCGCAGCTTCGGCGCACCGGATCTGTCCCTGACCGGCTCGATCGACCGCCTGGCGCTCGAGCGCGCTGTGGCCGCCCTACCCGCCGGCTATCGGCTGATTTTTGTTCTTCACGATGTGGAGGGGTTTGAGCATAATGAGATAGCGGCTATGCTTGATTGTTCCGTTGGAAATAGCAAGTCCCAACTCCACAAGGCCCGGCTCAAGCTACGCGACGCACTGCGTCTCTCGCTCCGGAAGGGAGACCGCCGATGACCTCCGATCCCAAAACGATGAGCTGTGAGCAGTTTCAGGCTCAGCTGTCCGACCTCGTCGGTTCTGGGGCGGACGTGGAAAATCACCCTCACATCAAGGAATGCGATCTCTGCAGGCAGCTGTACCAGGAACTGCAGACGATCGCCGACGCTGCCAGGCAGTTGTTTCCGGATCAGCAACCCGAAGATAACCTCTGGGAGCGCATCGAAACCGCCATCAAAAAAGAAGACGGAATCGCCGAAGCCGAATAATCCAGGCTCAGCCATGGCATGGAACCTCCGTAAGCCCGCCATCCTTCAGAATTCAGCCTTGGTGCGTCTCTGCCGATAAAGCAGTTGGACCGCGTGTGCTCGAAGCGCAGCCCAATTCCATCCCGGTTTGAAACGTCAATGTGCCGGAACTCGAGCGAGGAGAACAGCGTACACCTGATCAGACCACGGGGCAGGCAAGAGGAAGAGAGCGCCCCCGCTTTCTTGAAACTTTTGAAGCTCTGTGTTGTCTAATAAGGAAAGTTGATACGAGGACACTCAATGCCAAATCAGCCTTCCATATTGCCCCCGGAGAATCCCCAGAAGAAGTCAGCTTCCGGGTCCAGGAGAATCCCGATTCTGCCGGTCCGCGATACTGTTTTATTCCCGCATGCTGTTCTGCCGCTTACCGTTGGACGGGAGAGCTCCATCCAGTTGATCGAGTCGATGGGCGAAGAACGCTCCATTGTTGTGACGGCCCAGCTTGACCCGCGTCTGGACGCACCCAAGCCGACTGACCTGCACGAAGTAGGCACGTTAGCCACCGTGCACAAGGTTGTGCGGATGCCCAACCAGAGTCGCTTTGTTTTTACGGAGGGCGTTGAGCGCGTTCGCCTGCTCCGCTACATCCAGACCGAGCCCTTCATGATCGCCGAGATCGAGACTGTCGAAGACGTCGAGCCGGAAAACACCGCCTCTGTCGAAGCGCTGGTGCGCAATGTGGTCGGTCAATTCCAGCAGATCGTCTCTGAATCAGCCACGCTCTCTGACGAACTACGCACCATTGCCGGAAATATCGAGGAACCTAGCCGCCTGGTCGACTTTGTCGCCTCTTCGCTGCCGTTTCTCACTACGGACGATAAGCAGACCCTGCTCGAAACCGCCAGTGTTCCTGCACGTCTTGAGTTGCTTACGAAGCATCTCGCCAAGGAACTCGAAGTTCAGCAGCTTCGCACCAAGATTCAGAGCGAAGTGCAGGACCAGGTTCAGCAGTCTCAGCGCGACTACTACCTGCGCGAGCAGATGAAGGCCATCCAGAAGGAACTCGGCGAGCAGGACGAGGGCCAGCGCGAGGTTGAGGACCTGCGCAAGAAGATTGAAGAAGCCGGTATGCCCGAAGACGTGAAGAAAGAGGCGATGAAGGAACTATCGCGCCTCGGACGCATGTCTCCGATGGCCGCCGACTACTCGCTCACGCGCAACTACATTGAGTGGCTGGCGGTGCTGCCGTGGGCCAAAAGCTCCGGCTCCAAGATTGATATCAACAAGGCTCGCGAGATCCTCGATGAGGATCACTACGAACTGAAAAAGGTAAAGGACCGCATCCTCGACTATCTTTCGGTGCTTGAACTCAAGCCCGACATGAAGGGACCGATCCTTTGCTTCGTCGGGCCTCCGGGCGTGGGCAAGACCTCGCTCGGCCGCTCCATTGCACGCGCACTGGGACGTAAATTCCAGCGTGTCTCGCTCGGCGGCATGCACGACGAGGCTGAGATCCGCGGTCACCGCCGCACCTACATCGGAGCTTTGCCCGGCCAGATTATCCAGAGCATTCGCCGCGCCGAAACCAACGACCCGGTGATCATGCTTGACGAGGTCGATAAGCTCGGACGCGACTTCCGCGGCGACCCCGCATCAGCGCTGCTCGAGACGCTTGATCCGGAGCAGAACAACACGTTCCGCGACAACTACCTCGACGTGCCGTTTGATTTGTCGAAGGTCCTGTTTATCTGCACGGCGAACATGCTCGACACTGTGCCTCCGCCTCTCATTGACCGCATGGAGATTATTCCGCTCCAGGGTTATAGCGAAGAGGAAAAGGTGCACATTGCGAAACGGTACCTGATTCCGCGCCAGATCAAGGCGAACGGCATTGCGCCAGAGCAGATCGAATTCCCCGAGACGGCCATCCGCCACATCGTGCGCCATTACACGCGCGAAGCGGGAGTCCGCAAACTCGAACAGGTCATCGGGACGGTGTGCCGCAAAGAAGCGCGCCGCGTCGTCGAAGGCAAGTTGGAAAAGCTGGTCGTCGACAAGGATGTGCTGAAGGAATTTCTTGGCGGTATCCAGGTCCGCGTCGAAACCGAGGTGGCCGAGCGCGTCAAGCGTCCCGGAGTGGCCGTGGGTCTTGCGTGGACACCTGCCGGCGGCGACATCCTATTCATCGAGGCCAACAAGATGAAGGGCAAAGGCGGCTTCACCATGACTGGCCAGATCGGCGAGGTGATGCAGGAGTCAATGCAGGCGGCGCTAACGTGGGTGCGCTCGAATTCCGCGATGCTTGGTCTGTCGGAGGACTTCAACAAGGATCTCGACCTGCACATTCACGTGCCTGCAGGCGCGATCCCGAAGGATGGTCCTTCAGCCGGTGTAACCATGGCCACGGTGCTCGCATCGCTCCTGACTGATATCCCGGTTCGTCCGCTTACCGCGATGACCGGCGAGATCACGCTCAGTGGCAATGTGCTCCCCGTTGGCGGCATCAAGGAGAAGTTCCTGGCAGCCAGGCGTGCAGGAGTGGAAACCATCATTCTGCCCGCCGAGAATCGGCAGGACGTTGAAGAAGACCTGACGCCCGAGATGATCGACGGTGTTTCAATCCACTACGCCAGCCGGATTGAAGACGTGCTGGCTGTGGCTCTGCCCATGCTGAAGGCAAAGCCGGAAGTCACGCCGATTGCCGCGGAACGCGGAACTTCTGCCGCCGCATAATGGACGCACCGCTGTATTCGGCAGCAATCGAAACAGAAAGGCCGGCGAATCTGCCGGCCTTTTTTATTTCGCCGATGACGTATCATCTTGAGCGACCAGGGTCGAAAAATTCACAGTTTTGTTCCAGTCGCGCGACCTGATGCATCGTGACTCTAACGGAAATGGAGGTCGAGCCCGTAGATCTCCTGCACGCTTCGGTCACGCATGAGCAGCGGCACATCGTCGGGGGTCAATCCCAACCAGGCAGCGTAGGGATCAACGAGCTGTGGAAAATCCTTGAGGTCGATGACCTGCTCCAGAACATGATCCTTCATCCTCACGCGTACCAGTTCCGAATTGCCGTTTCGATTCTCGCGCATGTACACATGACGGCCATCATGCGACCACTCGTTGTTTGCAAACTGTCCTCCCGCCGCCAAGATCGACCATTGATTTGTCGTTGAATCAAAGAGCATCAGCGCCATGTGATCGCGTTTCAGCGCACAGATATATCGACTGTCCGGCGATGACCTGGGCGAGCCAAGTCCGTCCGAACCTGCGATGGGGAATATTTTCCCGGTTCCAAGATCCAGACGGTATATCGCGGACCTGCCTTCGCCGGCGCTCTGTGAATTTCCAAAGACGATAGATTTTCCATCAGGCGCCCATGTTGCATCTGTTTGAGCTGCTCCGCTATTCGCCTCAAAAGGCGATCGCGGCACGCCTCCTCCCGAGGAAGAGATCAGAAGGATCTTCCATGGACGGTTGAACTGCACGTTCATGAATGCGATCGTGGAACCGTCGGGAGACCACCGTGCACCATAGGCTCTCACCGGGGCAAATGTCAGCTGCATCTTCTCGCTGCCATCGGGGCGGCTGCGCCATAGCGTCATATCGGGATAGGAAATGTACGCTACCCATTTCCGATCGGGCGAATACTCGATGGACCCGTTTGCAGGTCCAGTGAGATAGGGATTGAATCGATGGGTCCGCGCGTCGAAGCTGAAAAGCTCAACGCGCGATTGGTCACCGACGACAAACAACCTCTTTCCATCTGTGCCAGGTGTCGGAGCGCCGAAATGAATGGGCCCCGACGTGAGGCGCGCAGGTACGATCCTTCCGCGGTGAAAGAGCGAACGCCGTTCCGGAAGGACCCATATGCCTTGCGCATCGCCATGACCGGCCTGGAAGTAGTAGTACTCGCCGTCCGGGGACCATCTGCCGCAACATGGATCCTCCAGCTCTTTCGATTTCGACAAGAGCAGGTGCAGATTCCTTCCGTCGGCGTTCATCTCCCAGATGGAGGAGGATTCGCCTTGAGGCTGAATCAGGTTAAAACGGACTCGTTTGCCATCAGGTGAGAACCGCGGCGTGCGCACAGTGCCGGGCACCGTCGCCAACGTGCGGCTTTCGCTGCCATCTTCCTTTGCAATCGCAAGTTCATGTCCGAACGCGTAAACCACGTGCGTGCCATCGGGAGTCCAGCACGCGGAGGACGCCAGGATAGTGCCAACCCGGTGCGGCGCACCTGCCGGCAACGGCTGGATCCAGACGTCGCTCGCTAAATTCGGATTGGCCGCTGCGCCGTTGGCGACCAGCAACTTTGAGCGGTCAGGAGAGATGTCATAAATCGCGAGTGCTTCCTTCAGGCTCGTCGTGATCCAGGTGGTTTCTCCGCCGACGATTGACTGCTGCGCGATTCCGGACCCTGTGGTCCATGGGGTCCCTTCCACGAAATACAATCGGACACCGTCTGTGGCTGGCTGATTCTTGGGGAGCTTTGCCTTTCCGTCATTTGTGATTTGAACGATATTGGTGACCGTGGGAAGTTGCGGCTCGCTTCTCCATATTGCGAAGGCTGCCAGAAGCAAAAGGAGAGGCATGCCAATCGCGAGGCCTATCTTCAGGCGTCCCTTTGTTTCAGCCTTTTCTATTCGTTCAGCAAGAGGGAAATCCTCCTTCTCCTCGACGACGGCCGTCGAAGAAGGGAATCCGACCGTCGTCGAGGTCGCCTCTCGAGCACCATTGAGGATTTCGACTCTTGCCACGAAGCGATACCCGGTGCCCGGCACCGTGAGGATGTACCGGTCATTGCCGTTTCGCTCCTTGAACACTCGTCGTAACACCGAGATGTTCTGATTCAGGTTATTTTCTTCGACAACCGTGTCTGGCCATATGGCCTGCATCAGTTCGTCTTTTTTGAGGATCTGCCCGTGGTGTTGCACAAGCTGGATCAGGGTTTCCAAAACCTTGGGGGTCAGCGGCACAATCTGTCCGTTGTGCAACAGAACGCGCTTCTCCATATCGATGCAGAACTCATCGAACTCATAAATACAAGAGGCAGAGGCGTTCATTACGGTGACTTCAGGAATTTTCAGAAATCTTCAGACCCGCTCTAAGGACATCTGCAAGATGTGGAAAGAGTATAGGCCACATTCCGGTCTCCAAGCCGGAAACAGATGCCCCCTGGAGGAAATGACATGAAATTGACATGGCGAAGACTCTCGTATCCGTTGGGAATACTGACGTTCTGCTGCTCCCTTTGGACAATCCCTGTTCTGGCTCAAAATGATGGAGATGACGGTGTTGGAGGGCGTGGACTCAGTGGAACCTGGAGCGTCAAAGTGACGTTGACGAATTGTCAGACCGGTGAGACGATCGGAAACCCGTTCCCATCGTATCTCTCGTTTGCCGGCAACGGGACGATGACCGAGGAAACCAGCAATCCGGGTTTCGCCATTGGTCAGCGCGGGGCAGGGCTCGGCGTCTGGAGCCGATCAAGCTGGAACACCTACGCAGTCAAGAGCGTGGCGTTCATCTTTTACAGCACCGCCCCTGCATTGCCCGTCAGTCCGGGCTTTACTACGGGAACGCAGACAATCTCTCAAACCATCAGATTGCTCAACCGTGAAGAGTGGACGGCCAACGCAACAATCCAGTTTGCCGACTCAACGGGCACCGTGTACCGGAATGGCTGCGCAATCGCAACAGCTGTGCGATTCCAATAGTCTGTTCGCGTGGCTACTTCAAAGAGAAAGCCGTCAAGATCAAAAGGCCTGCGGACGATCCGGCCTTTTTCCTCTCGAAGACTCATAGTGTTTTTCGACTGACCGAAGTACAAACGGGGGTTAGAGGAACCCGCGGCTAAATTTTAGGACTGAAGTGAACTGAACCCCTCAAGAAGATGTTGCGTCTACTTGCCGCTGTACTCCTGGAACAGTTCAGGAAATTCTTTCCTGAGGGTAGCAATCTTGGGACGGTCGCAGACCATGATGTATGGGTTGTCGGGATTGTGCAGCGCGTAATCCTGATGGTAAGACTCCGCGTCATAGAAACGCTTCAAGGGCGTCACCTGCGTCACAATAGGCTTTGAAAAGACATGTGCGGCGTTGAGTTGAGCGATATACGCGGTGCCGATGTTTCGTTGTTCGTCGCTGGTATAGAAGATCGCCGAGCGATACGACGTCCCTACGTCCGGGCCCTGACGATTGAGCTGGGTTGGGTCATGCACGGAAAAGAAGATTTGCAGGAGTGTGCCGTAGCTGATTTTGGAAGGATCGAAGACGACTTTCACTGACTCAGCGTGACCTGTGGTTTCGGTTGTCACCTGGGCATAAGTTGCGGTTGCCGCGGAACCGCCAGCGTAGCCGGCCGTTGTCGCAATCACTCCCTTAACGCGCTCAAACACGGCCTGCGTACCCCAGAAGCAGCCTCCGGCGAAAACGGCGGTTTCTTTGCCCGAAGTGTGCGCCAGTGCTTCATCGGTTTGTGGTGCCGGAATTCGGCCCTGGGTATGGGCCTCCATGCAGCCGCTGAGAGCAAAAACAAGCAGGAGAGCCAATCGACTCAAATGGGTCGGAAACGAGCGAAGCATGAGACCTCCTCAAACACGAGCGCCTTGTGTTGAGACTCTCAAAAGTTCTTTGAGGTTACAGCCGACCTAATCGGTAGCATTCGACGGGCACCTGCAGTAGCGTGTAGGAAGAACCATGCGGTTGCCGTTTTACACTACCCGAGCTTCGCCTCCCGTCGCCGAAAGCACCATCCCGAGACGAAAGTGAAAATCACACAAATGCAAACCAGAATAGCCGTGAGATAGAAACGAGCGGACCAATCGACGGGGCCACTATCCACAAACCTGCCAACATGACAAGAGGAAGCAGTGCGGCCAGGCCGAATCCCCGCGCCGCAACCGTAAGCCACGATGCCTGATTGTCTGAACGCATTCTTCTCCTGGGTCAGGAACACAAACTCCGAATCACAGCCCCTTTAGCAGCTTCACCAGCCGGGCAAATCCCTGCTCCCGCGCCGTTTTGTTCGCCGGATTGGTGTCGGTTGGATCCTCCCCGGCGCGCATGAAACCGTGGCCTGCGCCGTCGTATGTTACCGGCTGATACGTCTTGCCTGCTGCTTTCATCGCCTCGGTTGTTGCCGGGATGGTAGAGCCAATGCGCGCATCGTTTCCGGCATAAAAGCCGTACACAGGAGCGGAGATCGAAGTGACGTCCGCTGGGCCCGGCCCATAAAACACAAACGCCGCCGACAGATCTTTGCGATGGGTCGCGAAGGCGAACGACTTGCCTCCGCCCCAGCAGAATCCCACTACAGCCACCTTGCCGTTGGCGGCAGGAAGCTTCTTACCGTAGTCGGCAGCTGCATCAAGATCGGCCATCACCTGGTTCGGATCCAGTCCAGAAACGGCCTTCACGGCCGCATCCCGGTCGGGCATCGAGCTGGAATCACCGCCATTCGGCCCCAGGCCCGTGATCAAGTCTGGCGCGACGACGATGAACCCCTGCCCGGCAAGTTCGTCGGCCATCTCTTTGGCCCAGTCGCTGAGGCCGAAGATCTCGTGGATGAGAACAATGACGGTTGCCTTGTTCTTCACTTCGGGATAAACGACGAAGGCCTGCAAACTGCGGTTGTCGTGTTTGAGAGTCACGTACTCGTGATGTCGCGGCGAAGCATCGAGCCGGGCCTTGGCCCAGTCCTGAGCCTGGGTTGACACAGTGGCAAGCGTCAGCAGCAGGGCCGCGGGGAGTTTGAGAATCGGGGAAATCGATCGCATCATGCGAAGGAGTTTAGCCGCGCGAATCCACTGTTCGCAAGCCTTGCTTGTCGCTGCTCCAGAGGTTAGCAGCCCGGATGCGGGTTCTTGAACATGACCTCGACCGGCGTCCAGTCTGACAGACGTTTATTGTTCAATTCGGCTTCGGTGGCCGTGCTTGATAGCGATGACCTGGCAAGCGCCACGGTGAGTTTGACCTTTCCTTTGAGGCAGTAGGCCTTTAGAAACGTCGCCAGCCCTTTGTCTGCCGCATCCATGTAGTCCGCGGGAAGGGTGCCCTCTGCTGTCGGGACATCAACCGGGCCCATGATCATCTGGTTCATCACCGGCCCATCTCGCTTGACTGCGGAAGTGTCGAAGCGCACCACGAGAGTGGCCCGCCTCTCCTGCATTTCAGGATTCGCCGCGTACATGATCGCCGGAATGGTGACGCCAGCCGGGTTTGGTTTCGCCGGCTTCGTGTCAAAGGAGAGATGGTAAGCCGCCCCCGGCCATTTGGGTTTGGCGGGAACTTTTTGGGCGTCGTCCCCCTTGTTTCCGCATCCTGCCAGAAAACCCAATGCCACGATCGCGACCACGATGCCTTTTCTCAAGCCATCCTCCTCATATCAATCAGACGACGCGCAAGAATAACACCTGGTACCGCGCCAGAATGTGATCGCGATAACTCGTCACCACATCCTGCACAGGCGGATTTGTTCCTCGGAAGGCTATATCCAGACCCTTCAAACCGGCTGAATGGGTGATTTCAACCCGGTGCTCTCAGTTCGGCCCCGTATCCCCAGCGTAACCATCGTTTGCCTCACCTCCCCGCACACCTGCTGCGTCTAACACCCAAGGCGGTATTCTTTCCTGAACATGCACGTACGCGTTCTTCCTTTCGGCATTCTCAAGGAGTCATTGGGCTCTGACCCCATTGCGCTCGACTTGCCCCGTGGAGCTACGGTCACAGATCTGCTTGCCAGCCTGGCAGCGCGAGCGCCGGCCATCGAAACGCTCGGCATCGCGGTGAGCGTCAATGCCGAATATGCCAACCGGACGCAGATTCTTCGCGAAGGTGATGAAGTCGGGCTTCTGCCGCCGGTCTCAGGAGGCGCGCCATCCCAAGCGCAGCTGAAAGCCGAAGAATCCATCTTTATCCGCCTGACCCGCGATCCCATTCAGGCTGAAGCTCTCGTTGCTGCTGCCAAGCACGGCGAAGACGGCGCGGTTATCGTTTTCGACGGCATCGTACGCAACAACTCGCGCGGCCGCAAAACGCTCCATCTCGACTATGAGGCGTACGAAGAGATGGCCAAGAAGCAGATGAATGAATTGGCGCGCGAAGCCATCACGCGCCACGGCGTTCGCAATGTCGCCATCATTCACCGGCTCGGCCGCCTGCAGGTTGGCGAGACCAGCGTGCTGATCATCGTGTCCTCGGCGCACCGCGCGAAGGCCTACGAAGCCAGCCGCTGGTTGATCGATACGCTCAAGAAGACCGTGCCCATCTGGAAGAAAGAAACCTTCGTCGACGGTGCGGTGTGGGCCGATGGTGAGCCCTTTCCGCCGGGATACGCCGTGGAGGGCGCCGATGGCTCTTCCACGTAGACGGCTTGCCTGGTGCGGAATCTCAATTTCGCTCCCAGTGATCCTCGGTGTGGCACTTCGCCTCGCCGGGCAGGAAGACAAGCCGCTCCGCCTCGATGTGAAGCTGGTAAGCCTGTTCGTCAATGTCACCGACCAGCAGGGCGCGATCGTTGGTGGCCTTACGAAGGAGGACTTCAAACTCACCGAAGATGGCCGCCCGCAAACCATCACGGTCTTTGAGCGCCAGTCCGAAATGCCGCTGAATCTCACGCTGGCCATCGACACCAGTTCCAGCACCTACAAGGACCGCTACATGGAGCAGCAGGCGGCGAAGAAGTTTGTGCATGCGATGATGCGCCCGCAAGACCAGATGAGCGTCCTCGAATTCGATACGTTTGTGACCGAGCTGACGGCCTTCACCAATAAGGTCGCGCTGATCGATCACGGCCTTGACCACATGCGCGGCGAAGGCGGCACGGCGCTCTACGACGCAATCTACCTCGGGTCCAAGTCACTCGGGAGTAAAGATGGCCGCAAGGTCCTGGTGCTCGTCACCGATGGCGGCGACACAGTGAAAGGCTCAACCTACGACGATGCTCTCGAGCAGGCGCTGCGCAACGAGGTCATGATCTACTCCATTATCGACGTGCCCATCGAGGCCAGCGCAGGCCGCGACCTCGGAGGCGAACACGCGCTCATTACATTGTCGGAGCAGACAGGCGGCAAGCATTTCTATGTCGACGCGGGCGGACTCGACAAGGCCTTCGCCCGCGTAAGCGATGACCTGCGCACTCAGTATCTGCTGGGCTACTATCCCAAGAATCAAGAGCCCGGAAAGGCGTTCCATCGCATCCAGGTCACGGTTCCCCGTGCCACGGCTGAGTCATTCAATATCCGCCACAAAACCGGCTACTACGCCGACCCGCAAAAGAGCAGGGAATAGGATTCCTAAAGCGTCCAGAATCGGACACTTCTTCGCGCTTTCGTACGTTGGTCCCTCGTTCCTACCTTCGTAAAATACCGCTAAGCCGATGTGAGCAAATAGCTTACATTTAGTGCCCGGGTGGCATATAACGTGCTCCTTCACGAGCACGCCGTTGTGTGCGAGGAGGGTTGCATGAGGGTTTTGCTCCAGGATCTTGCTTACGCATTTCGCCAGTTGCGGAAGACGCCGGGCTTCACCATCACCGTCATCCTCACGCTTGCCCTCGGCATTGGCGCGAACGCAGCCATCTTCACGCTCGTGAATGCCGTCCTCCTGCGTAACCTGCCCGTTGTCGATCCCAAGACCCTCATTCGTGTCGGCGATCAAGACGACTGCTGCGTTAACTCCGGCATGAACGACAAAGGCGACTACTCACTTTTCTCTACCGACTCCTATCTCCTGATGAAGAAGAATGTCCCGGAATTCCAGGAGCTGGCCGCGATGGAAGCAGGATTCGATTACCGGCCGCTCACCGCGCGTCACGAAGATCCGCAAGCCGTCGCAAAATCGGTGATGGGCGAGTTCGTCTCCGGCAACTACTTCCGCACTTTTGGCCTTCAGCCGGTTGCCGGGAGATTCTTCACAGACGCCGACGATAACAAGGGCGCGGCGTTTACGGCCGTCATGAGTTACGACACCTGGGCGCACGATTATGCTTCCGATCCAGCCATCATCGGGAGCACCTTCCGCATCAACACGCAGCCGGTAACCATTATCGGCATCGCACCGAAGGGCTACTTTGGTGATCGTCTTACAAGCAGTCCGCCCAACTTCTATTTGCCGCTTGAATCCATGGCCGTGATCGCCAATGTCCCTTATCTGCACGATCCCGAGGTCGAGTGGGTCTACGTCATTGGCCGCGTGAAGCCGGCCGTCTCACTGTCCGCAGTGCAGTCCAAAATCAGCGCGCTGCTTCGTCAGGAGTTCTCCACCTTCAAGATGTTCAAGTCGGAACGCGGCAAGAAGTTTCTTGACCGCACCCATGTTGTGCTGATTCCCGGAGGCGCAGGTATCCAGCAGTTGCAGGACAACGCCAAGTCGCAGCTTCATCTCCTCACCTGGATCGCCGCACTGGTTCTGCTCGTCGCCTGCGCGAATATCGCCAACCTGCAACTGGTGCGCAGTATGAGCCGCCGGGCGGAGATGTGCGTGCGCACCGCTTTGGGCGCGCAGCGCAGCCGTATCATCCGCCAGTTGCTGACGGAGAGTGTTCTTCTCGCCCTGCTAGGGGGCGTCGCCGGACTGGTGGTGGCCTATGCCGGCGCGCACATGCTGCTGGCGATGGCGTTTCCCGGTGCACAGAACGTTCCCATCGATGCGACTCCGTCACCTCTTGTTATTGGATTCGCCTTTGCGCTTTCGCTTGTCACCGGCATCCTGTTCGGCGTAGCGCCCGCGTGGATTGCGGCCCAGGCGCAACCGGCCGAGGCATTGCGCTCCGGTACGCGTACCACCACCGGAGGCGCATCTATCTTGCAGCGCTCGCTCGTTATCCTGCAGGCGTCTTTGTCTCTCGTCCTCCTGGTCGGCGCCGGTCTGTTTGCGCAGAGCCTTAGCAAGCTCGAAGGCTCCGACATGCACCTCGACTCGAAGAACCGCTACATCATTCACATCAATCCGCAGGCTGCGGGATATTCGCAGACCCAGGTCGAAGCGCTTTATCGCGCGATCGAGGATCATTTCCATTCATTGCCCGGCGTGGTAAAAGTGGGCATCTCCACCTACACGCCCATGGAAGATAACAACTGGAGCAACAGCGTCCAGATCCAGGGAGAGCCCGATCCGGATAAAGGTTCATCTTTCGTCAAAGGCAACGCCGAGTACTTCGACTCAGTCGGCACGCACGTTGTGATGGGCCGCGGATTTACGCCGCAGGACCTGCTCGCCGCGCCGCCGGTCGCAGTTGTGAATCAGGAATTCGTGAAGCAGTTCTTCAAGCCCGGCACCAACCCCATCGGTCATCGCATGGGTTCGCCCGGCCCGGACACCTCCGGGTCATATGAGATTGTCGGCGTAGTGGAGAACACCACGTACACCGCCGTGCAGTGGAAAAACCATGCAATGTATTTCGTGCCCATCACGCAGCGTCCAGTTAACTCGAAGGAGCCGATCACGGCAGACATGTCTCTTTACGCAGGCGCCATCGTCGTCCAGACCGACAGCCCCATGAACGACATGGAGAAGCTTGCGCAGCTCACTCTTTCCGGCATCAATCCCAACCTCACCATCGTCAAGTTCCAGACCTTCGGTCAGCAGATCGCCGATCGCTTCAATGACGACCGGATGATCGCGCGGCTGACGTCGCTCTTTGGCGGTCTTGCACTCCTTCTCGCTACCATTGGTCTCTACGGTGTGACCGCGTACACCGTTGTCCGCCGCACACCCGAGATCGGCATCCGCATGGCGCTCGGCGCAGAACGCATCCGCGTCATCGGCATGGTGATGCGCGGAGCCATGGTGCAGGCGGCTATCGGACTCGCGATCGGCGCGCCCATCGCCATGCTCTGCGTCCGCTACGTTAAGTCCCAACTCTACGAAATTACCCGCGTCGATACGGGCGTCATGGTTGGAGCCATCTGTCTCTTGACCATTGCGGCAGCCATCGCCGGCATGATCCCCGCGCGCCGTGCCGCCTCCATCGATCCTGTCAAAGCACTACGCGTCGAGTGACACCGGGAAGGTGCGTCATGGATTGAGGAGCGGCCGAGCCACTACTCCGAGCGGCGAAAGGTCCGTGCTTTCCCACCCATGCGGCAAAGACCCCCGCATGGATGGGGCACCCCAAGTCCTGTGACAAAGCAAGAGCGTAGAGGACGAAAACATCAACGCTTCAGCGCGGCTTCATCGAGTTTGCCGATGCGGCCGTGGGGTCCGACTACGAAGGGAAGGGAGAGCGCGTTCCAGTTGCGGTCGGCGTCAGGCGCTTCATGCAGGGCAGGATCAGGATGGAGTGCGCGCCAGTTCTTGCCGTCGTCGGTGGAGATGTCGGTGCCGTTGGGGCCTACGGTGATCCATATTTTGGTGGTGGGGTCGTAGGCTACGGCGGAGCGGTAGCCGTGGGGCGGGGTTTGAGCGGCGGTCCATGTTTTGCCGCCGTCATGGGAGTAAGCCACTGTGTTGGCCGGGTCACCTGGCTTGAGATAGTCACCACCCACGGCGATGCCATGAGTCGCGCTTTGAAAGCTGAGGGAAAAGATCCCGGCGGAGGGTGTTGAGTGATTGATGGGGACTTGCACATTCTCAAAATCAATCCAAGGCTGGCCGCACTCGCCAGAGAGGGGATCGACGGCCCCCGCGCAGTACGCGCTCCTGAAGAGAAATGGACTTGGGGTTGACCCTTCAAATAGGCGACGGAAAGCTACACGGCCGGCACTGGTCCCAAACCAGAACAGTCCATCCTTCGAAGCAATGGAAGAGTTACTCGCTGCGAAAGCTGACTCGTCTTTCAATGCGTGAAGACCATTGCCTGGCTTGATCGGCCAGTCTGTGGCGCTTACGGGCCCCCACGTTATACCTCCATCCGCGGTGACACGAATGCGGAAGTTGTCGGCATACTCGACCGGCGTTTTCATGTTCTGCGGGCTGGGATCGCCGAAGAGGATTCCGTGTTGCTGATCAAGAAACAGGATGGCATCGAAGAAGCCGTCCGGTGCGTACGGATTGGTGAAGTTTAGCTTCCACGAGTGGCATCCGTCGGTCGTCTTGTATAGACGCGACATGTCACCCGGGCCGCTGGACATGACGATGGCGGTATTGGCATCGAATGCCTGGATTCCGCGGAAGTCGAGCTTCTCCGCGCCGAGCGGGACGGTGCACGATTGCCAGACGTATCCACCGTCTTCGGTCCGCAGCACCGTGCCGTTCGTCCCGGATGCCCAGGCCACGCCGCCTCCGACGTTGTGGATGCCGCGGAGGTCGGCGGTCGTGTTCGAGGTCTGGAGTGTCCACTGGGGGTGAGCAGATGTGGTTGCCGCGAGAATCGCGAGAAGCGTTAGCGCTGTCCGCATGAGAATCAGTGTCAGGCAACAATGCTGAGTGGAGCAACTGCTCCGAGCGGTTGAGGTCTGTGCTTTCCCACCCACCCATGGTTCGTAGCTCGGCCAGATTGCTTTATGTACATTCGTGCTTTCCCACGTCTCAAAATCGAGACATGGCGCACCCATGTGAGCGGCTGGGGTGCTTCCCAGGCTTGTGGCAAAACAAAGGCGTCGCAAATATTGGGCACCCATGTTCCGTGGCCTTGTCATGCGCGACGTGGTTACATAACCAAAAGGGGATGGCGCGGGCGGCCGCCGGGGTTACCCTTCGAATGGAGCGATCCGATGATTTTGCAAGATCTGGTGGAAGAACTGGGCGGAAGCCTGGTGCAGGGTGATCCGGAGTGGATGGTTGACGGCGTGAACTCCTGCGAGAAGGCCAGCGCGTTCGATGTGGCCTTTGCTGATTCCGATGCCGCGGCGGCGGCGGGGCTAGGCAGCAATGCTGGCGTCGTGGTCCTCAAACCAGGCGCGGCGAAGGAGTACCCGCGCGGCAAGTGCATCGTCGAATCGGATGATCCGAAGCTTTGGTTTGCCAAGGCGGCAAAGGTCTTGAAAAAGCGCTCGCTCTCAGTAGGCATCGCGCACTCGGCGGTGGTGGCACCTGATGCGAAGGTGGATCAGGCGGTTGTGGTGGGGCCCTGTGCAGTGATCGGGTCGCACGTCAAGATCGGCGATGGGACACATATTGGAGCCGGCGCGGTTATTGGGGAGAACGTCACGATCGGGCTGCACTGTCAGATCTACCCGCGCGTGGTGATCTATCCCGGGGCAACTCTTGGCGATCGCGTGGTGGTACACGCAGGCGCGGTGCTGGGAGCGGATGGGTTTGGCTATGTGCGCGATCCGGCAAGCGGCGCGTATACGCAGTTTCCGCAACAGGGCACGCTTGTGATCGAGGACGACGTTGAGATCGGCGCGAATTCGACCGTGGATCGCGGAGCGCTCGAAGAGACACGCATCCGTCGCGGCACGAAGATCGACAACCTGGTTCACGTGGGACACAACTGCGATATCGGCGAGCACGTTATTCTCGTCGCGCTTACGGGTATTTCGGGATCGAGCACGGTGGGCAGAGGAGCCGTGCTGGCCGGGCAGGTCGGCATTGGCGACCATGTGCGCGTTGGTCCCGGTGTGATTCTGGGGGGGCAGGCGGGCGTGTTCAGTGGTAAAACCATTTCGAACGAGGGACAGAGGCCGGGAACCGTGATGTTCGGCACGCCGGCGCGTCCGCTAAGGCAGGTGCTCCGCGAACAGGCAATGTTGACGAAGTTGACGAATGCCGCGAGATCCGGCGAAAAAGAGGAAACGTCCAAGTCCGGCTGATGAAAGCATGGACCTCTGCGAAGGAGGAGTTCGATGATCCGTCGCGCTATTCCCTTGTTTCACGTTTCAAACGCGGTCGCTGCCGTGGAATTCTATTGTCACGGCCTTGGTTTCCAACTTGAGTTCGAACACCGGCCCGCAGGCGTCACCACGGATCCGTGTTACCTGGGCATTTCGCGTGATGGAGTGTGGCTGCACCTGTCGTCGTTCAACGGCGATGGCGTAGCGGGCGCGGTAGCGAATCTGATTGTGGACGACGTCGACAGGTTTTACACGGAGTTCACCGCGAGGCATGTGCCGATCGAGGTGCCGCCGGTGGACCAGACGTGGGGAAGCCGCGAGATGTATGTGAAAGACAGGGACAGAAACTGCCTGCGATTTATTGCGTAAAGAACAGGGAACAGGGATTAGTTTTGGCCATTGTTGTCGTGGGCGGCAGTACGAAAGATATCGGCAAGACTGCGTTGGTATGCGCGGTGATTTCCGGGCTGTCGGAGTTTGGCTGGACCGCGGTGAAGATCACGGGCCACAGCTATCAGCCGGAAGCAGCCTTGCAGAGACAGTCGACAGAACATACAGGCCCAATCATTTGCGAAGAAACCGTTGCAGGGCAAGAGACGGATACTGCACGCTATCTTGCGGCTGGCGCGCGACGGGCGCTACTGGTGACGCGGTGCGGTGAGGAAATGCCGATCGACGAGATCCGCG
>NZ_JBARMD010000082.1:0-3303 GCF_049802275.1 Occallatibacter sp.
TGATTCACCTTGTCTTTGCATTGTTCTTGGCGTGGCTCGGATTGCTCGTTCTCTTGTTTATCGTGCTTGGACTCGTGATTTTGTTCCGCAGGCTGTCGGCTCCCGAGGAGGCGCAAGAACTCCCCGACGACGTCGATGCGCATTCTGCGACAGACAAGGCGAAGCCAATAAGCTGAGACATGACCGGCAACTCCGTATTAAAGAGACTTTCGCTTCGGTCAGGCAGCCAGCGCCTTGAATCGTTCGAGATCTGCAAGGCACTCGTTCACGATCCGTTCACTAGGTCCGCCGGTTTCCAGTTAGTTCTGTAGCCGGAGCAGCACGGTGCTGTACACTTCCTGTTCGTCACCGTCTAGGGTCAGGTCTGGGATCGTGGCGGCATACTTGTCTGTCAGGGTTGGTATAACAAAACCTGTAATCGATGTCGGTGTGGATTCGGTGGTGCGAAACCAGGCGGACACTCATTTTTTGCAGCTCACACCTTTACAAGCAACACCCGGCAGGGCATCTGTG
The DNA here is from genome assembly GCF_049802275.1 of Occallatibacter sp. Lineage (NCBI taxonomy): Bacteria > Pseudomonadati > Acidobacteriota > Terriglobia > Terriglobales > Acidobacteriaceae > Occallatibacter > Occallatibacter sp. Next base: position 514 of record NZ_JBARMD010000082.1, read on the forward strand.
TTGCAGATCCCCAAGTAACGACCATGTCGGTGTCGATGCATGCACAATCTCCTGCATCAAGGACATCTTTGTCTATGCCAGTATTCAAAGTAAACCTGCCTTCGATCACGTAAACGAGGCAAGACAATGTTTGCCCGGGCTCTGATGCCGAGACAAGAACCTTGGGAGGAAATTCAAGCAGACTGGCACCGAATCGAGCCGAGCCGATGTGATCGTAATGGACGGGGATTTGCCGCACTGTTTCATGCAATCCATGGATTGCTGCGAGATGACCTTTGCGCGTGATAGACAAGCTATGCCTTTGGGGATCAGAGAAGAAGTGGTTCAGAGAAACCCCGTACACGCGGCAGATCGTCGACAGAGTATGCAAAGTTGGGTTCATTCGCTCGGACTCAAGCTTTGAAAGCAGAGCGGTTGACAATCCCGTCTCGGCTGCCAGGCGCGAGAGCGTGAGTTGCTTCCCGATTCGCAGTCTACGAAGCTTCAGTCCGATTTGATATTGATCCAGTGCCGCGGCATGAGAGTCAGGCATCTAGTCGAATTGTCGCATTCTCCTGTCGCTAGGAGATGTGGGCTAGATCACACAGTGCGCCTGCGAAAATCGCGGTCCCCCCACAGCAAGGGATTCTCCGAGGATTACTTCGCGAAAGTCGGTGTCCGCCGATCCGACGTGACGTAATCGACAGTTACGTTAGCCGGTGATTCGATCCAATCTGGAATTTAGGCTGGAAAAATCGATAGGTGCTTTGACGATGATGCACTGATTGACGATCCGCGGGTACTCCCGAACGCCCTCGGTGAATGTTTGACCAGACGGCAGCAACTTAGAACCGATTCGGTTGGTTACGACATCGGCGAACACGCATGCTTCTGAGGGCCATGATCATCGCGCTGAAGATCCTTGCCAAAACCTCAGGTCGCGTGCTCGGGAGGGTTTGCTCTATGCGGCAATCAGCATCGGCTGGTACTGTAGAGCCCAGACTGCAGGTGATAAGCGATGAAGTACCGCAATCGTGTGCTGGGGCTCGTGTCCCTGCTCATCGTCATCACCTATCTTGATCGCGTATGTATCTCCGTCGCTGGTCCGCGCATTCAGGACTCGCTCCATCTTGGCCCAGCCGCCTGGGGCTGGGTCAGCGGCATTTTCACGTTCGCGTACGCCGCGTTTGAGATTCCCAGCGGCATCCTCGGCGATCGAATCGGCCCGCGGCGCGTGCTCACCCGGATCGTGCTCTGGTGGTCAGCTTTCACCTCCATCACCGGTTTGGTTACCGGCTACTACTCTTTGCTGGTGACCCGGCTTCTGTTCGGCGTGGGCGAGGCTGGAGCATTTCCCAACGCCTCGATCGTGGTTGGGCGCTGGTTTCCTGTGCCAGAGCGCGGCCGAGCCTTCGGCATCATTTGCGCGGCCGCTCAAATCGGCGGAGCGATCTCTCCACTGCTGGTCGTCCCCATCCAGATCCGCTACGGCTGGCGCGCTTCCTTCTACCTGTTTGGCGTGCTCGGAGTGGCATGGAGCGGGATTTGGTATTGGTGGTTCCGCGACTCGCCGCAGGAAAAGCACGGAGTATCGAAGGCGGAGCTAGACGAGTCGCCCGCACCCGTAGTCCACGCACACCGTATGCTGCCCTGGGCACGTGCAGTCAGGTCCGGAAATTTCTGGGCCGTGATGATCACCGCATTCTGCGCCATCTACACCTACAACTTCTTCCAGACGTGGTTCCACACATATCTCGTTAAGGCGCGCGGGTACAGCGAGAAAGATCTGCTCCTCTCCGCGCTGCCCTTTATCCTGGGTGCCTGCGCCAACCTTGCCGGCGGACTGGCGAGTCACCTCCTGGTTCGCCGCATCGGACTCAAGTGGGGCCGGTGCGGGCTCGGCTCGCTAGGCTTCTCAGTGGCCGCCACCTGCACCATCGCCGTCATGTTCACTCATAGCCCATCTGTGGCGCTGGCCCTCCTCTCGTTTATTTATGGTGGTCTCACCCTGCAGCAGCCGATCATGTTTGCCGTATGCCTCGACGTGGGCGGCCCCTACGCCGGCGCTATGGTTGGGGCCATGAACATGTTCTCTCAGCTCGGTGGGTTTCTGGGCTCACTGGTCTTTGGATATCTTGTGGCGCGGACGGGCAGCTACAACGTCGGGTTCATCCCGATGGCGGCCCTGCTGCTGCTGGGGACCTGGCTTTGGTTACGCATCAACCCGACCGAATTACTCACCGCCGCAACCGCGCCTGCCGGGCTGGAAGTGTCGTTGACGGCGGACTGAGCGGAGGATTTCTCTTGCGCGGTAATTTTGGCGGCCCATTCGAACGGCGCGGACGGTTTTGAGCGTTCGGGCCCTTGTCGTATTTCCACGGTTTTGTCCATCGCCACTATCTCAACCCAAGCTTTGGCTGAAGCAGATGGACGTCATGGCCGGTCAGCGCAACCTCATCGTCGGTCACACAGGATGGTCTTCAGTACGTCGCAGCCGACGGTTGGTTTGCTTCATTATGGCCGCGCCCACTTTGATCAAGGCTGCGGTCGTACCACTTGTAATTGATTCCAGTTGCCGTCGAGATTGCCGTTGGGATTGAAGTTCGGGCTGTCGCTCATGACGTACTCATTCTGTCCATTGAGCCACGCGTGATCGTACAGATTGCTGAGTTCGTAATTTGCGCCTGTTGACGGGTCACGGAAGGTCTGCACGCCGCGGATAATCTGATCTTGGCCAAAGGCTGCCTGGTTGGCGCCGGCCTCAGAATTTGCCGTGACTCCGTTGATGACGTCAGCGACGTGCGCCCGGAA
>NZ_JBARMD010000083.1:0-5557 GCF_049802275.1 Occallatibacter sp.
TCCTGCATGACGGCAATATCGAGTGGCTCACTGCTACGCCCGACCTGCCCATCATCAATGCATCGGTGAACGGGAAGGTTTATCCGGCGGCGGGAGTGCTGGTGAGGTAATGCGGGAAGTAGGAGCAACGGGCGAGCCGGTAGTTCGGTTGCCGGTAGCCCGTAGCTAAAGGCTACGAGCTACAGGCTGCAAGCTCCTTGTCGAATCTGCCGGTTGCAGCGTCAATCGGGCAGTCAACACTACCAGCGCAGCCCAAAGCACATCGGCGCCGAGCAGGTGGGCGATCTGCAGCCAAACAGGCGCCAGCAGCACGACGTCGAGGACGCCAAGCACATACTGCGCGGCCAGAAGGACCAGTACCAGCGCTGACAATCCCCGATTGTCCCATTCAGTTGTGCGTTGCGCTGCGCGCACTAAGATCCAGATCAGGAAGACGCTTGCGAGGAACGCGATTGTCGGATGCGTCCAGCGCCAGCGCACCAGCCAACCACTCGTCGCTGAAAAATCCTCCGCAAGTGCAGAGCCAAGCGAAGTGGCCGGGAACAAAGTGTCACCTAACGCGGCCAGCGATCCCGTCACACCGACGATCAGCACGACAAAAACGCCCGCGACTGCGCCGAATGGCGCCACCAGTCGGACAGTGCCACGGAGATATCCGTGCTTGCGGCTCAACAGGTGAGCGGTAAGCGTCAGCGCTGCCAGCAGCAGCAGAGTATTCGTCAGGTGAAGTGCAAGGTACCATGGTCGCAGCGGTGATTGGCTCATCGCGGTAAGTCCGAGCTTGACGAGCAGGGCTCCGAGAATGGCCTCAATCAGTGTGAACGCGACTGATGCCACGGATGCCGCGCGGGCAAGGTGTCCGCGCACGGTTCCGGCAAATGTCCACACCAACAAACCCACGGCTGAGAAGAACGAAAGGCCACTCGTAATGCGGTGCGTGAACTCGATCATCGTGTTCACGCTCGCCGAGTGCTGCAGAACCGTCCCATTGCACAATGGCCAGTGGTTGCCGCACCCCGCGCCTGCACCCGTCGCCCGTACCAGCGAACCCCATAGAATTACGGCGATAAAATACGCCAGGACTCCCCATGCAAAGCGGCGCAGGGCTGGCGAGGGGAGGCGCTTCAAGTCCACTTGAGTTACTACCGAATGCATGAATGAAAGCTCCGATGCGAACCCTTTAGTGTAGAACAATGGCTCGAATCGCGCGGATCCAATGGCTGGCCGCCAGCACTCATTCTCCTTGATTGTCCAGCAGCCGCACCACGTGATTCACGATCATTAGATCTTCGGCCGGCGGAATCACGCGCACCTGCACGCGGGAATTCCCGGCCGATATTACCGCTTCGCCACGCACGTTGTTCTTCTCGGGGTCAACAACAATTCCAAGCGCTCCTAATCCTGCGCAGATCTCGGCGCGCGAAGCGATATCGTTTTCGCCTATGCCGCCGGTGAAGACCAGCATGTCGAGCCCGCCGAGTTCGGCGTAGAAGCTGCCAACCCACTTCGCAATCGTCCACGTAAACTTGTCAACGGCCAGGCGCGCCTTTTCATTGCCACCCTTGATCGCTTCACGCAGGTCGCGCATATCGTTCGACAGGCCGCTCACGCCAAGCAGGCCAGACTTCTTGCTGACCACCGTTTCGAGTTTTTCGGCAGCGGCGGACGCGTCGGATGTAGTCTCCGCAATCTTCTTCAGGATAAAGATCACAACGCCGGGGTCGATGTCGCCAGTGCGCGAACCGCTGATAATGCCGCCGGTCGGTGTCAGTCCCATCGACGTGTCGAGGCTTTCACCCTTGCGAATCGCCGTGATCGATGCGCCATTGCCGAGGTGCGCGACGATCAGTTTCTCCGGAATGTTTGGCTGCAGTTGATAAATGATCGACTCGTATGAGATGCCATGATAGCCATAGCGCCGCACTCCCATCTCCGCATATTCGTCGGGAATAGGCATGCGGGTGACGACCTCGGGCATGGTGCGATGAAAGTAGGTGTCGAGCACCGCGAAGTTCGGAATTCCTGGGAACAGGCGCAGCGATTCGCGCATGATGTAGACCGCAATCGGCGTGTGCAACGGCGCGAGCGCCGCGTAGCTTTCGATCTCGTCAATCAACTGCGGAGTTATGCGCTGATTGTCGCGTATCTTCGGGCCGCCGCACACGGTGCGATGTCCGATGGCCTTGGGGACAGGGAACTGGCCGGAGTGGAGCGCCTTTTCGACCAGCGAAAATGCAACAGAGCGGTTCGGCAGGGGCGGTGTCTGATCCACGAGCTTCTTACCCATGGCATCCTTGATCCAGAACTTCCCGTTATCCGTGCCAATCCCATCGACCGCGCCTTCAAAGATCTTTGTGCGCTGGCCGTCGCCGGCTTCATACATCGCAAACTTGATGGAAGACGAACCGCTATTCAAAACCAAAACAGGTAAAGACGACATCAAAAAGGACCCCTTACTTTTTATTTGAACTTCTTGCTTGTTCCCGCAGGGGCTATAAAGCCCCGGTTCTATTGCTTTGCTTGCGGCACGACTCAAGTCGTGCCCTGATACAAGCGTTCTTTCAGTCTGAGCACCTTCAAATGATTTTTAGCTTGTTTTGCCGGACTCCCACTTCCAATTCTGGATTTCGGGCAGGTCTTCGCCGTTTTCCGAAACGTAGAGACGATGCCGTTGAATCGCTTCTGAGTACCACTGCCGGGCCTCATCCACCTTCGAAGCAAGCCGTTTCACCCGCGAGATTGCGTCGAGCGCCAGTTGGAAGCGGTCGATGTTGTTCAGCACGCACATGTCGAAAGGCGTGGTGGTCGTGCCCTCTTCCTTATAGCCGCGAACGTGCAGGTTATCGTGATTGTGGCGGCGATACGTGAGCCGGTGAATGCCCCAGGGATAGCCGTGGAATGCAAAGATTGTCGGCACCTTGGGCGGAAAGATGCTGTCGTACTCTTCGTCTGACAAGCCGTGCGGATGCTCAGACGAGGGCTGCAGGGTCATCAGGTCGACCACGTTCACAAAGCGAATGCGCAGGTCAGGCGCCTGTGTGCGAAGCAGCATTACTGCAGCGAGCGCCTCCATCGTAGGTACATCGCCGCAGGAGGAAATCACTACGTCGGGATTGCCTTCGTCATTCGAGGCCCATTTCCAGATACCTAAACCGGTAGTGCAGTGCGCTACGGCTTCGTCCATTGTGAGCCACTGTGGTGCAGGCTGTTTTCCGGCCACGATCAGATTGATGTAGTTCTTGCTGCGCAGGCAGTGGTCGGCCACAGACAGCAGGGTGTTCGCGTCCGGTGGGAGATAGATGCGCACCACGTCAGCCTTCTTGTTCACCAGGTGATCGATGAACCCGGGATCCTGGTGCGAGAAGCCGTTGTGATCCTGGCGCCATACCAGCGAACTGAGCAGGTAGTTGAGCGACGCAATCGGTTTGCGCCACGGAATCTGGCGCGTGACTTTGAGCCATTTGGCGTGTTGATTCACCATCGAATCGATGATGTGGATGAACGCTTCGTAGCAGTTGAAAAATCCATGCCGGCCGGTCAGCAGGTAGCCTTCGAGCCAGCCCTGGCACATGTGTTCGCTCAGGATTTCCATCACGCGTCCGGTGCGCGAAAGGTCTTCGTCGACCGGAAGCGTTTCCGCCTCCCAGGTTTTGCCCGTTCCTACGATCACATCCTGCAGACGGTTTGAGGCCGTTTCATCCGGACCGAAGACGCGGAAGTTCTTCGTGTCCTTGTTGGCCTCCATCACCGCATGCAGCATCTTGCCCAGCACGCGTGTGGATTCGGCTGTTGTGGCCCCGGGGCTTTCGACATTTACCGCGAAATTGCGGAAGCTCGGCACCGTTAACGGCTGCCACAGTAATCCGCCATTCGCGTGCGCATTCATGCCCATTCGCAATCGGCCCTTCGGCGCGATGTCGGCGAGTTCCTCCCGGAAGGCACCCTTCTCGTCGAAGAGTTCCTCGGGCTTGTAGCTGCGCATCCAGTCCTCAAGCAGGCGCAGATGCTCAGGCTTCTCGCGCAACTCCGCAAAGGGAACCTGGTGAGCACGCCAAGTGCCTTCAACCGGCTTGCCGTCGACTTCCTTCGGTCCGGTCCAGCCCTTGGGCGTGCGCATGATCAGCATGGGCCATGCTGGCCGATCGGTTGATCCACCCTCTCGCGCAACCTTTTGAATTGCTGCAATGCGATCGAAGATCTTGTCGAAGACAGCTGCAGCTTTCTGGTGCATCGAGGCGGGATCGTGGCCCTCAAGCGTGAATGGCTCGTATCCATAGCCGCGCATCAGGTTTTCCAACTCGGCATGGGGAATGCGCGCCAGCACCGTCGGATTCGCGATCTTGTATCCGTTCAAGTGCAGAATCGGCAATACCGCGCCGTCAGTCGCAGGATTAAGAAATTTGTTTGAGTGCCAGCTTGTGGCCAGTGGGCCGGTCTCAGCTTCACCATCGCCGACCACACATGCGACGATCAGGTTCGGATTATCGAATGCAGCGCCATAGGCATGTACCAGCGAGTAACCAAGTTCTCCGCCTTCGTGAATAGAGCCCGGCGTCTCCGGCGCGACGTGACTTGGAATGCCGTACGGCCAGCTGAATTGCCGGAAGAGGCGCTTGATGCCATCACGATTCTGCTCGATGTGGGGATAGATCTCGGAGTAGGAGCCTTCGAGATACGTATTCGCTACGAGGCCGGGGCCGCCGTGTCCCGGACCTATCACATAGATCATGTCCAGGTGCCGCTCGCGGATCAGGCGGTTCCAGTGCACGTAGAGAAAGTTGAGGCCGGGGGTCGTGCCCCAGTGGCCGAGCAGGCGCGGTTTGACATCGTCCAGCGTCAGCGGCCGCTCGAGCAGTGGGTTGTCTTTGAGATAGATCTGGCCGACGGAAAGATAGTTGGCGGCGCGCCAGTAGGCGTCCATTTTGCCGAGTATTTCGGGACTGAGAGGGCCTTCAGTTCTTGCTTCGGCCCGGTTAATTTCGGTCGTCGCGCTGGTCATGGGGCACCTCGGAAGGGAGATTTCCGTACCACTTCAGGCTAGCAGCCGAATGTTAACGCCGTGGGTGATTGGAGTCACATGGAGATGAGATGTCGATTCACTAAGTGGGACTGCCGAACTTGCAGAAAGTGCCGCGTCAGAGCGAGAAGCTTTGGTCGGATGGCTGCTTGTTGGGCGAGTTTTCAAGGTAGCGCTTGAGCCGCAGTATTCTCGATTCGAATCCGTACCAGAGGATAGTTGCGGCCAGCGTGCAGGCGGCGAGGCGGAACGCGACGACGGCGAGATTGCCGGGAATTCCGTACTTATCCATGCGTGCGTCGAACCAGCCGAAGTAAATGAAGACCATGATGTGCGTCATATAGAGTCCATAGCTGATGCGACCGTAGAAGGCCAGGGGACCGCGCCGGAGGATTGCATTCACCGGGTTGTGCGATCCGGTGGAAGCGATGGAGGAGAGCGCCGCTCCGGCGAAAAGCGTCGTGAGTGCGGTGTCGAGAAATGCGGTGCCGCCGGCGATGGTTGCTGCGGCGAGGAACCCGATGGGCATGGCGGCGACGC
>NZ_JBARMD010000084.1:0-2650 GCF_049802275.1 Occallatibacter sp.
GCGCCATGACCGGCATAAGCCGAGGCGCCAATATGACCATCGCTGCGAAGTTTCCCTGGGCGAATTACAAAACGGTGGCAGATTGCGGCACGGCGCAGGGCGATCTCATCGTGCAGGTTGCGCTCAAGAATCCCCATCTCGCGTGCACTGGATTCGATCTGCCTGAAGTCGCGCCCATCTTCGAAGAATATGTCGAACAGAACGGCCTCTCTTCGCGCGTGAAGTTCAAGGCCGGAAGCTTCTTTACCGATCCTCTGCCAAACGTTGACGTCATCATGATGGGGCACATCCTGCACGACTGGAACCTCGAAGAGAAGAAGATGCTGATCCGCAAGGCATACGAAGCACTGCCACCCGGCGGCGCTTACATCGTCTACGAAGCCCTTATCGACGACGACCGTTCCAAGAATGCCTTCGGCCTGCTGGCGAGCCTGAATATGCTGATCGAAACCCCCGGTGGCTTTGACTACACCGGAGCCGACTGCGCGGGCTGGATGAAAGAAGCCGGATTCCGCGAAACTCGCGTCGAACACCTCGTCGGGCCAGATTCCATGGTCGTCGGCATCAAGTAACTCTCTCCCGGCGGGATAGTTTCATTCGCCCCGCCGGAAAGTCATTTCGTCACAGTTTTGTGCCGCGCTGGCGAACTTTTCCTATGCACATCGCGTATTCCCGGTTACGGCCGCCAACCGCGAGCGGCTGCGCGCTGAAAACTCAAATACCCTCCAGAGCATAAGGAGCCGCATATGGCATTCTTCACCGATCAGCTCAAGCAGGTTTTCCGGCGGCTCGTGCGCGCGCCCCTTTTCACCACCATCACGCTGATTACACTGGCCGTCGGCATCGGCGCCAACACGGTTGTCTTCAGCGTGGTTGAGGGCGTGCTTTTAAAGCCCCTGGCGTATCCTCAGGCAGATCGGCTGGTCGGCATCTGGCACTCGGCCCCGGAGATCGGCTTTCAAGGCGACCTCAACATGGCGCCCTTCCTTTACTTCATTGATCGGGAACAGAGCACAACGCTTGACGATGTCGGCATGTACGACGGAGACTCCTTGTCTGTCACCGGCGCGGGAGAACCAGAGCATGTGACCGGAATGGATGTGACGGATGGAACTCTGCCGCTGCTGGGCGTGAAACCGGTTCTGGGACGGCTTTTCACGCGCCGTGATGACTCGGCAAGCGCGCCCAAGACCATCATTCTTTCTTATAACTACTGGCAAAAGAAATTCGGCGGTAGCAATTCCGTCGTGGGCCGGACACTCAATGTTGATGGCACTTCCCGCGAGATCATTGGCGTGCTGCCACGAAATTTCCAGTTCCTCGACAATTACAACGCCGCACTGTTTTTGCCCATGCAGTTGGACCGCAGCAAAGTGAAGCTCGGCAACTTCAGCTTTCGCGGGCTAGCCCGCCTCAAACCCGGCGTGACATTGACGCAGGCCAACACGGATATGAATCGCCTGCTGCCGATTGCGGTTCACAGTTTCCCGGCGCCCGACGGATTCAGCACAGCCATCTTTGAAAAGGTCAAGATCAGCGCCAATCTCCACACTCTCAAAAAGGATGTCGTGGGCGACGTAGGAAATGTGCTTTGGGTTCTGATGGGATCGATTGTGGTGGTGCTGCTGGTTGCATGCGCCAACGTCGCCAATCTGCTGCTGGTGCGGGTTGAAGGGCGCCGTCAGGAATTGGCGATCCGCTCTGCTCTTGGCGCGGGGCGTTCCAACATCACCATGGGGCTCCTGATCGAAAGCGCCGTTCTCGGGGCTACCGGCGGCATCATCGGATTGGCACTGGCCTTTGCGGCGCTGCGCGTTCTGGTAGCATCCGCTCCTACCGGTCTGCCGCGACTGCACGACATCGGCATCAATTTTCCCGTGCTGCTTTTCGCTGCCGGGACTGCATTGTTCGTCAGCCTCGTAATTGGCATGATTCCCGTGATCAAGTACTCCGGGGTGCAGATCAATACCGGTCTGCGCGAAGGCGGCCGTGCCCTGAGCCAGAGCCGCGAACGGCATCGGGCGCGCAAGGCGCTGGTCGTCGTGCAGGTTGCGCTCGCACTGGTCCTGCTGATTTGCTCCGGACTGATGATCCGTACGTTTCAGGCGCTGGCAAACGTCTCTCCTGGATTCGCCGATCCGGGAACCTTGCAGAAGTTCCGCATCTACATTCCAGAATCGACGGTGCCTGAGAAACAGAACGAAAATGTCGTTCATATCGAGCAGGCGATTGCCGATAAACTCGCTGCGATTCCCAACGTTTCCTCCGTGGCTTTTTCCTCGCACATCCCAATGGACGGAAACAGTTCGAACGATGTGCTCTTCGCGCAAGACCGCACATACCGCGATAACGAGATACCGCCAATTCGGCGCTTCGTCAACATTTCTCCCGGATTCTTCTCTACGATGGGCACTCCGCTGATCGCGGGGAGAGATCTGACGTGGGCTGAGACCTACCAGAAACGGCCGGTTGCCCTCGTGTCGGAAAACCTGGCCCGCGAATACTGGGGCGAACCCGCCAATGCGCTGGGCAAGCGCATTCGTGTCGGAAACACCGACGACTGGCGCGAGATCATCGGCGTCGCAAAGAATGTCTATTACGACGGAGTCAGCCAGAAGGCGCCGACAACCGTGTATTGGCCCGTCTATAT
>NZ_JBARMD010000085.1:0-1855 GCF_049802275.1 Occallatibacter sp.
TGTCATGACGTGCTCTCCTTCTGAAAGCGGCTTCTACTGCACACGATTCTTCCGATCAGCCGCAGGTTCATTAAGCCTGAGGAACGAGGATGAATCAATTGAACGATCGTATCGATCGATACGAAAGTATTGGTTCGACAATTCAGGATTGGGAGCGCCGGCCGATCGCAATGCCATGGCATGAATTAAGCGGATCAGCGTCGCACGACCTGTTCAGTCCTCCGCGGCGAATGAGCCCCCGATCATTTCTTTGCATTCATGAATCTGCGGACAATTTCAGCGATCTCATCCGCCTTGGTATCGAGAGCAAAGTGACCTGCATCCAGTACGTGTACTTCCGCGTTCAGCACGTCTTTGCGATAGCGCTCGGGCTCGCCGGAATCAAACGACAGATCGTGCTTTCCCCAAAGCACGAGGAGCCTCGGTTGAGTTTTCTGCATCCAGGCTTGCCATTTGGGGTATGAGTCGACGTTGGTTCGATAGTCGTAGAACAAGTCGCTCTGGATCTGCGCCTGGCCGGGACTATTCAGAAACGCGAATTCGTCGGTCCAGAGATCGGGATCATAAAGTTCCACATTTGGATCGTCGCCTACGTGGCGTGTTTTGGTGGCAGCCATTGAAAGCAGATTTTTTCGTAGGTCCTCTTCATGCGCTGAACGATCCGCCCAGAATGCACGGCGAGTTGACCAGTTCGCTCCAAGCCCTTCATTGTGAGCCACAGCGTCCTGCACGATGAGGCCATTGACGCGCTCAGGATGCGCGAGCACCATGCGGAAGCCTACCGGCCCCCCATAGTCTTGCATGTAGAGTGTGTATCGGCTCAGGCCAAGTGCCTGCGAGAAATCATCGATGACGTGAGCGATGTGGTCGAAGGTGTAGTCAAACTGCTTCGGGTCCGGCCAATCGCTGTGGCCAAAGCCGGGATAGTCGGGCGCGATCAAGTGGTACTTGTCGGCAAGCCGCGTCAGTAAGGCGTCAAACATGCGCGAGGACGAGGGCAATCCGTGAAGCAGAAGAATGGGCGGGCCATTCTTTGGACCGGCTTCGCGATAGAAAACCGTTAACCCATCGACCTTTACCGTCCGATAAAATACCTGATTGCTCATCACCTTATCCTCCGTCTGAGAGTTCAATCCTGACACGATCGTGAAGAGGAACACGAAGCCTGTCACCATGAACGGCACAAGCTTTATCTTCCGCATGCATCCTCCTTATCACTCATTAAGCTCGAAGATGATATCCAATTCAATGGGAACGCCCAAAGGGAGACTGGCGACTCCGATTACCGAGCGAACAGCCATGTTTTCCTCACCGAATACATCTCGCAAAAGATCCGAAGCGCCATTCGCGACAGCGGGTTGATCGACTGCATTCCCCGAAGCCACCATGAAGACGCCGAGGCGGACAACGCGTTTGATTCGATCCAGGGTTCCCAGGTAATCCCTGGCTGCTGCGAGCGCGCCCAGGGCTGCAATGCGGGCCGCATCTTGTCCGGCATTGGTGTCGAGTTCCAAGCCGAGTGTGCCAACATACGCCGGTTTGTGATCGACCACGGGCAGCATTCCACTGAGGTAGAGAAGGCTTCCTGTTCGCACCGCCTCAACGTACGACCCGAAGGGAGTCGGTGGGGTGGGAAGCCGAATGCCGAACTCACTGATGCGGTCCTCAGCGCTAAACGGCCTTGCATCTGTTCGACTTGCTCTATCTTGGTACGCCATCCAATTCACTCACTAGGTGGCCGGAGGCAGTCACCCGCCCCCGGCTCCCACAGAACCCAGCGTGCAGATTTCCCGCACTGGGCTCGTCAGACGTTGATTCACAGTATGGCGATAGCCTGCAGCTCTTTATAGGAGTA
>NZ_JBARMD010000086.1:0-3797 GCF_049802275.1 Occallatibacter sp.
CCCAATTCATCGGCTGGAATCCCGATGGCATCCCTGAGTTCGTGCGCTCGCGCAAGGCCATGCAATATGCAAGTTCCATCGACGAATACGTCGCCATTATCAAGGAAGGTAACAACGGCGGCTACGCCAATGACTGGCTGGTTGGCGACCGCAAAACGGGCGAGATTGCCTACCTGGAACTGGGTCTGAAGAATACCCCAGTCTGGCGCACAAAAGACGGGTACTTCATCAGCTCAAATTTTCCGCGCGATCCCGCTTTGATCAAGGAGGAAACCGACGCGTTCGACACCTCCAACATGTCCTCGTCCATGAATGCCCGGCACATCACCTGGGAGCGCAAAATTGCCGCGAGCAAGGGCCAGATCGACGTCAACCTTGCGGAGGAGTTCCTTGCCAGTCACGAAGATAGCTACACCGGCAAAGTGACCCCGGATGCCCGTACGCTTTGCGGCCACATTGATGCGGATTCCCATGGCGTCCCGGAGTGGGGAGACGCGCCCTACTATCCCGATGGCGCAGTCACCGGAAAAGTCACCGACTCCGACCTCGCCGCGAATCTTTCCATCATCGCGCGCGCCGGACATCCCTGCGGTGAAGACTTCCTCGCGGCTCCGTTCTTCGCCGCTCATCCGCAGTTCGACTACTTGAAACCGATCCTCAAAGACATGAAGGCCGGCCCGTGGACGAAATTCAATGCAGGCGACAAGCCCTGATCGCCGCCGAAGCACTATTTCACACGAATCCCGTCACCTGATCTTGAGGCAAGTTTTGCAGCCACCGTTCCGATCCAGGCAAGAAGTCATTATCAACGCGCCCTTGGAAGCGGTGTGGTCGTTCACAATGGATCTCACGAAAATCCCGGAGTTCCATCCTCGAGTGGTCAAGGTCGATCTTCTTTCTGGCAAGAGCATCCGCGAACCGGACGTGTCGTATCAATGTCATCTGGCAGGTGGGAAGCATTCATGCGTCGAGAAAGACATCGAAATTATCCCGATGCAAAAGATTGTCACTGTGCTTCCGGAGGACACGTTCGGTATCAGCAAGATTCTTGTTGATTACAGGGTGGAAACGACTTTCGAGCCGCTCGGCCATCGAACAACAAAGGTAGCAATCAGCCACTTCTACTCGACGACGACTTTAAAAGCCAAACTCCTCAATCTGATCGCAAAAGGAAAGATCGCCCGCCAGACTCAGGCAACCTTGAATGCGGCCAAAGCCATGATAGAGGCGGCCTGCAAAGCCGGACATGATTGAAGGCTATTTGTAGATGATGTGGATGTTCGTCTCGGTTACAGGGCAGGAGACATGCACCATGGCCATCGCAAATGCCGGTGCGCTTAGTCCGACGTGGGGATTGTTCGCGAATCCAAACCCTTCCTTCGGGATGCCGATGAAATTCCGATCCAACTTCCGATTTTTGTTTTCGTCGTGAATTGTGACGACCCCGTACTCTCCGGGGGGCACGTCTTCTATCACGGCAGTCACCTGGCGCGATCCAGCTTCAATTGGGGTAGGCCAATGATGAAACGACTTGTTCATGTCTTCGGGCCATCCGTCTGCCGACCTGAAGATCGCCGCACCCACCACGCCCGCAGAATTACGCAATCCGTCAACGTGAATGCGCAATGTGCATCCCGTGCCGCTATTCTCGGCCTGCTGCTGGCCCATGGACGAAATTGAATTCGCCCCCCGCCCCGCCTGCACGCAAGTCGAGGTTGCCAATTGGGCGGCGATTGCGAAAACTGTCATCAGGGGACGGAAGACTCTCATGCCTGGAGTTTAGACGTGCGACGAAGTCGAAGGGCAGGGAAACACTTGAACGGAAAAGCGGAGACGGCGAGGGCCGAATCGACGCCTTCAGTGTGTCTCAACTTGGATTGTGTCGCGTCAGAGGAAGTACGAGCGCGGACCCCCTTCGAGGGCATCCGCGCCGATGCACCCTAATAGCGCCCCGAACGTGCGCCGCTGCTGCTGCCTTTGCGTGCCTGGTAGCAGTCACGGCAAAACACCGGACGATCGCCGCGTGGTTCAAATGGAACAGTGGTTGGCTGGCCGCAGCCGGAGCAGATCACAGGTGTTCCATGGGATGGTGCCGGACGATAACCGGAGCCTCCCCCACCTTGTTCGCTCTTCTTTGCCTGACGGCAAGGCTTGCAGCGCTTGGGGGTCGAATAACCGCGTTCCTGAAAGAACGCCTGATCCGCAGCGGTGAACGTAAAATCTTGTCCACAATCACTGCACGTAAGTTGAATGTCTCCGGCCATGTGTGTCCTCTGAGAGTTGTCCTCGTCGCGATTGTACATACGACTTGGTAATTTTTATATAAGAATCTTCTTGAACCTCAGAAACTTAACATTCAGATTTAATCGATTTAGCGGATTCGCACCCATCTATCCCGGCGCGGTATAGTGGCTCAACCAGCCGCCCAACTGGGGCTCGTAACCGAACGCGACTACGGATGACCTTGCCAGATCCGGAATTCGAAGCCGAGTGCATCCGCCGCATTCTTGCCGGCGAGAAGCACTTGTTTCACGACCTCATCCGTCCCTGCGAGCGCTCCATCTACTTCCTGCTTCTCTCCTTGCTCAAGAATGAAACCGACGCGGAAGACGTGGCGCAGGAGACTGTCATAAAGGTCTACCAGAATCTGGACAAATTCCGCGGTGACTCCCAGTTTCGGACGTGGGTGCTCTCCATCGCCCGCAATGAAGGGCTGGGGCGGCTGCGCAAAATCAGCAGCCGCCGTGAAGACTCCCTCGATGCCGAAACCGATGAGCAGACAGGCGATTACACCCCGGCGATCCTCACCAGCTGGCGCGAAATCCCGACCGAGGCGCTGGAACAAAAAGAGCTAAGGGCGATCCTTCGCAAAGCCATCGAGGGTCTGCCCGAGATTTACCGTAACATCGTGCTGCTCAGGGACATCGAAGAAATGGATATCCGCCAGACTGCGGCCGCATTGGGAATCAGTGAGGCCGCCGTAAAGGTCCGCTTGCACAGGGCCCGCGCCTTGTTGCAGCGTGCCCTGGCTCCGCAATTGAAGGGATTTGCTCCCAGACGCAAAAGCTGGTTCGGGGGGCGCACATGAGGATCGACTGCAAACACGTCTGGGAGCACATCTCCGCCTACATCGAGGGCGAAGTCGACGCACCCCTGCGCGCCGATATCGATCGCCATCTCGAGACCTGCGAAATCTGTTCCGCTGTTCTCGACTCCACACGCAACGTGGTTATCCTGATGGCCGACGACCGTGTTTTTGAATTGCCCGCCGGATTCAGCAAGCGGCTTCACGCGCGTATTGACACGGAACTGGAAGCGTCCAGCGGCTGAGAGGGCTGCTTAGGTGCAGTTGCCCGTTATCCTGCACGGTGGAGGCGGCCCCGTGCGATGCACCATCGGATGCGTCCAGGTCTCCAACCCCACAAGAATGATCGTAACGATGGCCAGGACAATCTGCAGGCGTTCCGACCGCTTTTCTTTGGAACTCCTTTCGCGCCTGCGCCACTGTGCGGCAGGGCGATTTCTCAAGTGGCGAATCCACCCCAGCACCGCCAGATTCAGCACCGCGCCAAGCGTAGCCACGATCAGCATGGGAATGCGAATCGCATCCTGATGCCATCCTTTCGCAGGAGCGTAGATGCCGCTTGCGGCAGCCAGCGCCGAAAGCCCGATCGCCACCCGAATTCCGCTGACAGTCAATACCGCCGTGCACAGGCTCTGCAGGAGGGCAAGCATGGCGCTCGTCCAGCCAATGGTGCGCATTTGCTTAATGCTGATCCAAAAGCCGCGGGGCTCTA
>NZ_JBARMD010000087.1:0-6355 GCF_049802275.1 Occallatibacter sp.
CAGTAGGTACCTCCTGTGACCCAACCTATCCCGGCCTCAAAGCAACTCGCCAGCCACTGCCGTAGCGGCCGCGGCGCCTGCGGCTTCGTTCTGGTGGACAATCCGGACATTAGCCCCAAGACCTGGATTACTTCCTGACCGCGGTTTTGCTTTCAATGGCGTCTCTTGTATAACCAAGACTTTTGCGAGCGTCAGCTTGCCCAAGCAACGTTGCGCAGCGTGTCGTCGAGCTCGAATGGAGCAATCCGAAATCCTTCGCCGCGCACTCGTCCGGTTTGGGGATCGCGGGCAACTCTCGTGACCCACTGATATCCAAAATCCAAATCTGAGGAGTTAAACCAGTCTTGAGGGAAAAGCTGGTAACTCGACTGTTGGGGTCTTGCGACAAGCAGTGCAAGATTAGCATTGGTCCCGTCGTTCCTTGCGGAAATGGCCGATGAGTTGCAGAGGATCAGCAACTCATCGATTGCTTGGAGTTCCTTCGGAAACACGGCAGATATGTTCTCGTCTACCACGCCGGTATTCAAATACATCGAGACCGGTGGCGGATCGGTTAGAGAGAGTCGCACACCCACTGCTCTCTGCATTCCGCGAAACCGCTCCCTCTAAATTGTCCCCGAAGGAAGTAAGCAACCCTGGTTGGATAACAACAAGATGTACCGGAGAAGTATCTTGATTATCCGCTTCGTTTCGCTGGTTCCAAATCAGCAATTTCGAGGAATCGAGCCTCATCACATAGTTGTAATAATTGAGAACGGCGACCACACCCGCGTTTCCAACCAGAAGCGTCCTTCCGCTCGATTGTTCCCAATGAAATCCTTCAACAGTGTGATCACCTGGTCTTGGATACCAAGGGGTTGGGCCGGGTACTCCGTTTGAGAAACTTCCGTGACATGATTTTGTCACAATCCAAGAATAACGGAAAAAGGCTCAACATCCCCGCCCTGGACCTATGATGGTCAAATCGAAAGATCCATTTTGGGCAACTTCTCGTTTGGCGATTACCCGACCTTGACTGCGTGGTCGTCCTTGAAGGCAAGATGTCGGACTGTGTTGCCGGTCTGGAGCGAGATCACGTCGCCCGCCGGCGTCACAAAGATGCCGTTTCCAAAACCGCCATAATAGGGAGGGGCAGGACCGAGTCTGCGAATTTCACTACACGAACCACTCTCAGCATTTAGGCGGAGCAGTTTCACAATCCAGCCTTGCGCCTCCCACCCGGATTGTACGCAATAAATGAAACCATCCTCTTGATAGGAGATCAGCTGTATGAAGTCACCGTCTGCGGAACGGTAGTGCCATCGTTCCCTGCCATCTTGAAGTTCGAAGCAGCGGACGTAGCCGACATTGATGTCTGGCTTGTCTGACCATACGGTCGTCTCCGAGACGCAAACCATATCTGGGCTGAACGTTGCTCCAGTCCATACCCATCCAAAACGCGGCGCAGTCAGCAAGCGTTTCGGGGATTCGATTGCTAAGTCTTGATGGCGAAGCAGAAGGGTGTGGGCACTGTATGGACTATCAAGAGCATCTTCAGCAGCTCTCACCGTCCTCAGCGTCAAGCCTGTGTTTGAATCCAGGCAGTGGACTGGGCGACTCTCAACATCACACCAGATTCGATCTTCCCTTGGCGAGAATTGCAGATGCTGAACCTGTCTGACATCGGTTCGGTGCCAGATTACTTCTCCGGACGCAACGTCATAACAGGCAATGCCGCCCTTCTTCCCCTCTCTCCAGTTGGCTGCGACGACCCGATCGCCAGTGGAGCTGATCGCAAATCGACCGCAGCCATCGTAGACGCTACGCAATTCGGTCAAGGGATCGCCGGTATCCAGACTCCAGATTTCGAGCCTGCCAGGTTCGCAGCCAGTTGCAACAAGGACGGGAGCTTTTCGCGCAACTTGAACGACTTTTCGCATCACCGTCATCATAGCGTTCGGATTCCGGGAGTGTAGTGGGCAATCCGTCAGTGGGCAATCCGTCAGTTATGTTTTGGTAAACATCGCTGAGGCGTCCTGCCGTTTGAGCTCAACCACCCCGAGGCGAAGATCAGCACCTCAGAAGTCCATGTCGGAAACGACGAAGCCTTTATCTGCTAAAGCGAGTCTGCGGGCTGCATACCGCTCTCGGGCCTTGTCGTGCGTCGCAAATCTTTCAGTCTCGATCTCGTCCCACATGAACTGTCGATCCAACTCACTCCAGGTTGCGCGTGATTGCATGATCATCGGCGCGGAACACCAAGTGTCGTCTTCATCGTAAAGGCGTAGCTCATAGAATTCCTGATCATGCGAAGAAACGCCATGCTCGTCGGCCCTTGAGAATACTTCTTGCATCGGATCATTATGGCGATCGTGGACAGTGGCACCGTGCCGAAGGGCACAAGAGAATCCACAGTGGATATTCGCCCTTCATTCGCCTATCCTTACTATGCCATGGCCTTCGGAATGCAGGATCGCAAGCTCTTCGTCGTCGCATGCAAACGATGCCGACTAGATATTTCTGCAGGGGTACCTGAGTTCCCGTTCCAATCAATCGTCGTCACTTGCCCTCTCTGCCGAGAACAACGACGTCATCGTCCCTCGGAGGTTCTGCTTGGCAGACCCATTCATCTGGTCGCGAAACAAGTCAGAGCTGAGGCGCATTTATGGGCGAAATGCACAGAGCCATCTCACGAGAGGAACAGGATCGAAGGAAGCAAGATCGCTTTGCATCCACGGTTGTCATCGCGGCTTCGATCCTTGCGGCTGTTCGTCTGGCACGTGAGGATATCGGCAGGCCGTCCCCGCATCTGACTTCGGTAGTGGCCGACAGTGTTCAACTGGCGAGCACGATAGATCGTGCGATAAGCGAACTGGCGGCTCGCAACTCGCAAAGGGAGATCAGTCTGATAGCTTGACGATCATCTTTCCGATGTTTCGGGCACCGGAGTGAAATAGATCGAGGAAGGCCGCGGGTGCCGCATCCAGTCCTTCTGCAACCGTCTCACGGTTGATGAGCTTGCCGGATTTCAGAGCTGGGACCGCCTCCTCCAGAAAAGCGGGAAGCTCCCTGAAGTGATCCGAGACGATATAGCCCTCAACTCGCAGGCGCTTGCCGATGACGAGCATAAGGTTGCGCGGGCCGGGCACCGGCGTATTGTAGCCAGCGATTCCGCCACACATGGCGATTCGGCCATAGTTGCGCAATGCGCTCAATGCAGCTTCTAGTTGGGGACCGCCGGTGTTGTCGAAGTAGACATGAATCCCGTCCGGCGCAGCCTGCTTCAGATGTTCGAGCAGGTCGCCGTCGCGATAGTTGAAGGCATACCCAACCTTGAGCTCTTCCCGGAGGAAGCTGACTTTTTCTTCGGAGCCAGCACTAGCGATCACCTTGCAACCGCGAATCCTGGCCAACTGGCAGGCAGCATTTCCGACCGCGCCTGCGCCTCCGGACACAAAGATTGTCTCGCCGATTTTCAGACGCGCAATGTGGTTAAGGCCTACCCATGCCGTCA
Source organism: Occallatibacter sp. (assembly GCF_049802275.1). Classification (NCBI taxonomy): domain Bacteria; kingdom Pseudomonadati; phylum Acidobacteriota; class Terriglobia; order Terriglobales; family Acidobacteriaceae; genus Occallatibacter; species Occallatibacter sp. The sequence goes on from NZ_JBARMD010000087.1 coordinate 3,494, forward strand.
AGCCGGTCACGCCCAGAATTCCAAGATAAGCGGATGCTGGGGCCACTGTTGTATCGACGATTTGGAGGTTTGCCGTCGGCGCAACGAAGGCTTCTCGCCATCCGTACATGCTCTGGACGTAGGTTCCTAAGGGAAGCTTTTCATCCTGCGAAGCGATGACTCGACCGATGGCACCACCTTCCAGCGGTTGACCAATCTGAAATGGCGGAACGTAGGACTTGGCATCGTTCATCCGCCCGCGCATGTAGGGATCGACAGAGAGACACACATTGCGCACGAGCACTTCCCCGACATTGGGGTCGCGAACCTCGACAGTGGCAAACGAGAAATTATCCAGGGAGGGTTCCCCCTGAGGACGGGAGGTGAGACGTATTTCACGACTTTCAATCGGCATGGCTGTTGGACACAAGGATAGCGCGAATGGCTCGATAGAGATCCAAGCCGGGTACGTCCCACAAAACCCAAAATCTGCGGTTGACCGACAACAACTCGAATCCAAGTTCAAATTTCCGCTTGCCTCAGTCAAGTGCCGGAACCAGCGCTGTAAGTGTGACGGCAACGGCAGACGGAAATATCATGTCAGAGTAATTCGCCCGATGGTCGAGGATAAGAAATTCATTGAATTCCATGGCGACACTCCTAAAGACTTGAAGTTAGCTTGCAGAGTACATTAGTAGCTATGACAGCCGGCGCCCCTTCTGGGGGGACGTATTCAGTGGCCAAAGAGAGAGGGAGGCGCCTGTTATTTCTGGCCGCCTTAGGCGCCGGCGTCCTGCTCGGGTTGTTGACGATGATGGTATTGTCGCGGGTGTCGCAGGTCGGGTTATGGGATCGCGTTGCGGGGTTTGTGATGGGCCGCCCGGTTCGATTCAACGTTTCGTCTCCCACCGTTGTGGAGATGATTCAGAAGCTCTCAAGGCTCGAGACGGTCGAATTTTCGCTGGATAAGATCGTGGAAGGCGAGCGGCAAAGCGCCTACCTACCTGACTTTTTAGCCGGCGACAAGCTGCTTCTGGTGGCTCATGGAGAGGTGGTTGCCGGCATCGACTTGGGCCAGCTCAAGGCCGGCGATGTGGTGGTCAGCGGCGATACGGTGCATGTCCATCTGCCGACGGCGCAGATATTTACCACGCGGATCGATAATAGGCGAACTCGCGTGTATTCCAGAACGACTGGCTTACTGGTTGCATCAGATCCGAACCTGGAGTCGGACGTCCGCCAGACTGCCGAACAGCAGATTGCCCAGGCGGCATCTGATGACGGAATTTTGGACAAGGCGAGGCAAAACGCGCGAACCAGCGTGACGGCCCTTTTGTATCAGCTAGGGTTTCGCACTGTGGATGTAAAGTAGCGCGGAAAACAGGAAAATCAAGGCACCAAGTGATTTTCGTCGCTATTGTGTCGGAGCCGAGACTGGAGTTGTTTGCTCCACCTTGCGCGTCTGCTCGACTGCAACTCGCTCGACCGTGATTACTGTAATGTCGTCTTGCTGATCGAGGGCTTTCGCCACCTCGACAATGGTTTTTGCTGGTTGGGTGGAAAGTTAGCGGGCGCGATCAACGCCCAAAATTTGGCCCGTCTTGTCCTGAGCCTCAATAACTCCATCGGAATAGAAAGTGAGGCGGCTGGGAGCATCCAATTGAAATTGGGTGACTTCGTAGGTTGTCGCGCTCGTAATACCAAAGGGCCACAGCATTGCGGTTGATCCTAGACTAGCTCCTCTGAGAATGCCTCGGGAGGTTCCAGGTAGTCGAACACCACCTCCGCGTTCGAAACTGACGACAAGTAGTCCAGAGTGCGGCCGACAGCGTCCTGTGTCAGATATGGCAAACCCGAGCCAAGTGAAAAACGCGGGCGCGTTCTGCTCAAAACCTGCGGCCACGAGCTTCTCTCCCACATCGTCCAGCTCGAAATCGACTGGCGCGAAAATAAGCCGCGGCGGAAGGGCGATTTGAGCTTCAGCCAAGCGCTGGCGTTTCCATGTCTGCGTCGCGGGATGGTCCACCTCATGGATACGGATCTCAAGTGCGCCATGGGGATTCCGGAGAGCGAAAGTGTCGAGCCCGCGCCAAGGATGACGATCTGTCGAGCCCCTCTTTCGACAGCTCTTGACAAAGCATCTTCCGCATCCGGCTTCGCGCGGTGGTGATCAAACGTCCGATGCTGGCCAAGGGGTGTCTGTTCGCAAATTGAAGCACGTCCTTTTCGTCTTCACGCAGAATCTTCATGGCAAATGGGTCATAGAGGATTGAGCGATGATCGAGCACCTGATGAGCAGCTCGTTGTCGGGCGATCATCAGCGCTGTGCGGCTGGGTTCATTAGGCTTCATTTTCGTCCAGTTCTCCTCAATGGCTGATCGCACGAGTTGCGTGTGCGACCAGCCCGGAGCGCGAGTCACGCCACAGAATGCTCATCGATGTGGACAGCCCGGCCAGCAGCACGGCCGCCGTATCCCTTCTTTGAGCTCCGAGCAGACCCTTTCGATATGCTGTCGCCGTGTCTCCTCTTTCTTGACTGAGATGGTCCAGCAGATCCACTCGTTCCGCGCGAGCGGTGTTATGTCTTCCCAGGCCGCCAGTGCATTCGCGTCGGACGCGAGCGCGTTTCGGAGATCAGTAGGAAGGTCATGTACGACTCCTCTGGAGATTCGAACGGTTGTCATAGATTTTCCCGCAAGCTAAAGGATCAAGCATATGACCCGAGAGTACAACTCGGCCTCCGAGACTATCGTGGACAACCACGCATCAAATGGAACATGCACCCGTCGGTCCATAATGACCCATCATGACTCTAGTGGACGTCGCTCGCTGATCAGTGAGCCGATACGAATTCGCATCGCCGCTGGCTGGTTCTCCATGGGA
>NZ_JBARMD010000088.1:0-2625 GCF_049802275.1 Occallatibacter sp.
TCCCATGGAGAACCAGCCAGCGGCGATGCGAATTCGTATCGGCTCACTGATCAGCGAGCGACGTCCACTAGAGTCATGATGGGTCATTATGGACCGACGGGTGCATGTTCCATTTGATGCGTGGTTGCCCACCATAGTCTCGACAGGCTCAGCCGGACTCGCGTTAGTAGTCAGAGGCAGCTCCCGACGGATCATGATTATGCGGTTCCGGCCCGCGAATATCAGCTTGATCAATCGTCGCCATTACCTGCCACGGCTGCTGCTGATCCTGTCCTTGAAGTACAACGACAAAAACAACCCCAGCGATTTGCAGATATTGACAGGGTCACACCATATCAACGGAAGGGTAGTCCACAAACCGGGCGGTGCCTCGATCCCCGACATCGGGCGTTTCTTTATCCCGCTTTTAGACGCCACGATATATTCTCTTGGCACTGCAAGCGACGCCCGGATGCTCTCAGCGCAAACGGTCCACTCGCCTGGCTATCCTGAGGGAGCACCATGGAGAGTCAACCTCTGCGTGCAAGTCAAACCAAGGGAGCTAGACTTCTTCGACAACTTCGTTGGATCGCCTTGCTGGCGACAGGAGCCGTTCTGCTCCTCGCCACCTCCGGGATCTCATACCAAGCTATTGAGGCCCGAGCAGACGCACGCCGGTTCCACCGGGTTGGAAAGTCGGTTGACGTCGGCGGTTACGATCTCAATATCGATTGCACTGGCAAAGGAAGCCCTACTGTCGTTCTTGTATCAGGACTCGGAGTACCCGCGTCAGGGTGGCGACTTGTACAGCCCGGGATAGCGAGTTTTACTCGTGTTTGCTCCTATGACCGAGCCGGATATGGCTGGAGTGATCCCGGTCCGATGCCTCGAACGCTTTCTCGACTCGCGAAGGAGTTGCACGCACTCCTGGATAATGCGGGCGAAAAACCGCCCTACATACTTGTGGGCCATTCATTCGGCAAAGGCAGCGTTCTCGTGTACAACAAACTTTATCCGGATGAAGTGGCGGGGATGGTCTTAGCCGAGGGTGGTCCGAATAAGGTAACGTTGCCGGCCAGCATACTCGCACCTGCTAAAGCTGATCTTCGTCGCCGCCAGAGGGATCGAACATATGCGTCCGTGCTGTATTTCTTCGGGATTAGCCGGTTCCTCGCGAGAAAGGATATCAAGGGTGCGGGCGAGCCAACCGACGATCAGGAATGGTCGTATCAAGCCATACAGCCAAAATTCATTCGGGCGACAACGAGCGAAGTCGAAGAGCAGTTTGCGGGCGATAGCGAGGCTGAGTTGGCAGACGCTCCAACATTGGGCGACAGGCCGCTCGTCGTTCTCATCGCTGGCAAAGGCATGTGGGGCCTGCCGCTAACCTCACAGGACTGGGTAGACCTACGCAAAAACTGGGTGGATGGGCAAATTCAGTTGGCGCAGCATTTCTCCACAAAAGGAAAGTGGCAAATCGTTTCCGATAGCACACACGCGATTCCAGATGAACGTCCTGATGCGATAGTGGATGCTGTGCGCGAGATGTATGCCGGTGCATCGCAGTAAGACGGGCGGTCTCTGATGTCGCGCTTCCCGAGCGGTCGAGTAGCCCCGGGGAATCTCACCCCGAGGCTCTCACAGATCCGTGCGTGAACCTCTCGATTCACACGGCTCTTCATAGCCGTAGCTTGCTCTCATGCGAGAACAAACCGTCTCCGGAGGAAAGGGCTCATCCTGGAATCCAGTTGGCCGAGCCCTCCGTCGAGCTATGTCATCCTCTTCGCTCCACGCCCATTACAGGCGCTTCAACACTACTACAGGATGATCCGCCATCTTCAAGTGCATCGATATTTCCCTTTCGTGGGTCGCACTTATAGGTTTTCTCTTAGCGTCACTTGAAGACTTCCCATGTTCCGCCTAACCGCCTCGTTGGCAAGCTCAGGCCACCTCTCATGCCGGATGCCGCTGCGCCCGTAAACAGGTAACGTCGTAGCTTATCCCGCAGTAGTGATCACGCCGCGGTTTTGACATCGTTTAATAGGTTTCGACACTTCAACAGTGGTTTCCTTTCGGTCCTCTTCTTGCCTGACACCTGACCCGGTCTAGCCGAGCCTTTTCCTTCCGCGCTCACGACCATGGCACTTAACCAAAGCCGCCGAAGGTGGTTTGAAGCCCGCTCCTGCAAGCCGGCTCCGAGGGGCCCGCCCTCATCGGTTAAACAGTTACGCACGTTCCGCTCTTGCGAGCTTCGCGTGCTCATGGCGCACGATCACCGCCAACCCAGAAACAACTAGTTGAGCAGCAAGCGGGCCGGACTGTTTGGACCTGCCCCCGTTTTTGAGACAACCGGTTAAGACTCAAAATCCAACGAATGGAGAATTGAGTCATGGGATTGTCACGCAGGAAGTTCACCAAGGAGTTCAAGCTGGCTGCCGTTCGGCGGCTGGAAGCAGGGGTATCGATGGCCGAGGTGGCGCGCGGGCTGGAGATCAGCCCGAACGTGCTGCATCGCTGGCAGCGTGAGTTCCGGCAGGCGCCGGGCAACGCCTTTCCCGGGTACGGGCAGCGGCGCTGGTCCGAGGGCCAGATCGCGGAACTGGAACGCAAGATCGGTCGCCAGGCGGTGGAGATTGATGTTTTGAA
>NZ_JBARMD010000089.1:0-14159 GCF_049802275.1 Occallatibacter sp.
GAGCAGATGAAACGCCAAATAACGAAGGTGATGCGAATCACTGTATGCAGGTTACACCTACATGTAACCCTTTCAATGGAGAGTCGCTGGCATGAATAATCTATCCCGTCGCCGATTTCTGAAGATCAGTGCCGGCACCATGGCAGCGGTGGGCACGCTGGAAACAGCCGGGCGCGTCATCGCGGGCACGGAAAACCCGCCGCTCAGCGGCATTCGCACAGTCCCCACCTTCTGCAACGTCTGCTTCTGGCAGTGTGGCGCCATTGCCAGCGTGCGCGACGGCAAGCTCTGGAAGATTGAAGGTCACCCTCTCGATCCCCTGTCACATGGACGTCTTTGTCCTCGCGGCACCGGTGGAATTGGTGCCTATTCTGATCCGGACCGGTTGCGCTCGCCGCTGATTCGCATCACCGAACGTGGCGAGGACAGATGGAAGGCCGTCACGTGGGACGAAGCGCTCACCTTCATTGCCACAAAAATGCAGAAGATCAAGGCCGATCATGGCCCGGAGGCTTTTGCAGCGTTCATCCATGGCCTGGGCGGCACGTTCCTGAAGCAGGTGCTTCGGGCTTACGGCACAAACAACATTGCCGCTCCCTCGTTCGCGCAATGTCGCGGTCCGCGCGATGTCGGATTTACGCTGACGTTTGGCGATGACGCGGGCGCCCTGGAGCGGACTGACATCGAGAATGCGCAATGCATCGTCTTGATCGGGTCGCATCTGGGCGAGAACATGCACAACACGCAAGTGCAGGAATTCGCCACCGCCGTGGGGCGCGGCGCAAGCATCATTGTGGCGGACCCGCGTTTCTCCGTCGCGGCCAGCAAAGCGAAGTTCTATCTTCCCGTGAAGCCGGGAACCGATATCGCTCTTTTGCTCGCGTGGATGAATGTGATCGTTGGCGAGAAGCTTTACGACAAGCAGTACGTCGACAAGTACGGTTTTGGTTTTGAGCAGTTTGCCGCGGAGATTCAGCCCTACACACCAGAGTGGGCATACCCGGAAACCGGCATCGATCCGCAGACGATTCGTGACACCGCCCTGGAGATGGCGCGCTATCGTCCGGCAACGTTGATTCATCCCGGCCGTCATTCCAGTTGGTATGGTGACGATGCCCAGCGCGGGCGAGCGATAGCCTTGCTGAATGCGCTGATGGGCAGTTGGGGGCGTAAAGGCGGACTGTATGCGCCGTCAGCCATGGATATTCCGGCCTATCCTCATCCGCCTTATCCCACCCCCGGAAAACCCGAAGTGGATAATCCCGACAACAAGTTTCCCTTCGCGAATGAGAACATCAGTACCGGAATTCGCGCAGCGACAATTTCCGGCGAGCCTTACCCGATCAAAGGCTGGCTCGTGTATGCCACCAATCTGATGTATTCATTGCCCAACCAGGCTGAAACCATACGCGCCATCCAGCAGCTCGATCTTTTCGTAGTGGTGGATGTGATTCCCAGCGAGATAGCGGGGTGGGCTGACGTTGTCCTGCCCGAGTCTACGTATCTGGAACGGTACGACGATCTTCATGCAGAGCCGTTCAAACAGCCGTTTATTGCATTGCGCCAGCCTGTAGTGCAATCGCCAGGGGACCAGAAGCCGAACTGGTGGATAGCCAAGAGACTTGCGGAAAAGCTCGGCCTTGGCTCGTACTTCCCTTGGAACGACATCGAGGAGTACCTTGCTACGCGGCTCAAGGCTGGAGGATACAGTTTTGATGACTTGAAGCGCGACGGCATCATCCTGGGTAAACAGCCACCGATCTATTTCGAAGATGGCGCGCCCGCGACGTTCGACACGCCCTCAAAGAAAATCGAGTTCTATTCCTCGCAGTTGAAGCAGGCGGGGTTCGATCCGGTGCCCAAATACACGCGACCAGAGCCTGGGCCGGCGGGTTCCTACCGGCTGTTATTTGGCCGGGCCCCGATGCACTCCTTCAGCCGTACGCAAACTAACCATCTACTCATGGACCTGATGTGCGAAAACTCCGTGTGGGTCAACGCAAATGAGGCCACGCGGCTTGGATTGAAGAGCGGCGACTACGTGCGACTGCGTAACCAGGATGGTGAATTGAGCAGCCGCATCCAGATTAAAGCCACAGAGCGCATTCGACCGGAGTGCGTTTATATGGTGCATGGTTTCGGACATACCTCAAAAGAGCTTCGCTTTGCTTTTGGCAAAGGCGCCAGCGATGCCAGGCTGATTACCCGCTACAAGACCGATCCGCTCATGGGCGGTACGGGCATGAATGTGAATTTTGTGACCATTGAGATGGAGGCCTGACGATGTCGCGCTTTGGCATGGTGCTTGACACCCGCAGATGCGTGGGCTGCCATGATTGCGTCGTGGCCTGCAAGACCGAGAACGGCGTGCCGGAAGGCTTCTGCCGCGATTGGATTACCGAAGAGGTGCACGGCGCATTTCCGACAGTGCAGCTCGAAATCCGCTCCGAGCGATGCAATCACTGCGACAATCCGCCATGCGTATCGTGCTGTCCCACTGGCGCGAGCCACGTGCATGAGCGCGGCGGCGTGGTGCTCATCACGCACGATAAGTGCATTGGCTGCAAAGCGTGCCTGGCTGCATGCCCTTACAACGCGCGCTTCATTCATCCTGACGGCTACGCCGACAAATGCACTTTCTGCATTCATCGCGTTGAACAGGGCTTGAATCCAGCTTGCGTTTCCGTCTGTCCAACGCACTGCATGCACTTCGGCGATCTTGACGACCCGCAGTCCGAAGTCAGCATCCTTCTCAACTCGCGTCCGCACCATGCACTTATGCCCGATGCGGGGACCAAGCCATGCATCTTCTATCTCACGTGAGCCGACATGATTGCATTGACGACACTGACCGAACTTACTGTTTCGCGCCACAATCCGCTGGTTGATCCGCACCTGCATATCTGGGAGTGGCAGATTGCTGTTTATCTGTTCTTTGGTGGAATGGTCGCCGGACTCATGATCATCGCTGGAGTACGCCTGATCGCGCTCCGTCTGCATCAGCGGGAAGCGCTGGTTTGTTGCACGATCGGTCCGCTGATGGGGCTCGCATTCCTGAGCCTTGGCATGTTTACGCTATTCCTTGACCTCTCGCACAAGCTTTACGTGTGGCGGCTTTACACTACGTTTCAAATCACCTCGCCGATGTCGTGGGGTTCTTGGATTCTTCTGCTGGTGTATCCCGCACTAATCGCCAACGCTCTCGCACACCTGCCTGAGGCCATTCCGATCCTCGCCAGACGCTTTCCTGTCCTAGTGACAATCAGTGACTCTATTCTTGCTCGTGCGCAATGGGTCGCGGCAATTGGCATTGCGAACGTGATGATTGGTATTGGGCTCGGCATCTACACGGGCATCCTGCTAGGCGCACTTGGTGCACGTCCCCTCTGGAACAGCGCCGTGCTGGGGCCGCTCTTCCTCTTTTCCGGGCTTTCAACGGCGACGGCGCTGTTGCATGGCATCCTCGTGTTCACCACCCCCGACGAAGATCGTCCTGCCTTTGCAGACTTCCTGCTCTCATCTCTGGCACAACTAACGCAGGCACGTCCGCTCGATCAAAAGGTGGCGCCCGTCCTGGCCCGGGCCGACAACAGCTTTCTTACGATTGAACTTGGTCTGCTCGGCCTGTTCTTGATTGGCCAGCTGACTTCCAGCGGCGTTCACCAGCAAGCGGCCGGCCTTCTCCTGACGGGATCGTATGGGGCAGTCTTCTGGGTCTTCGTCGTGGGTCTGGGCATCCTATTGCCGCTCGTGCTCCAGACGCTTGAACTGCAAAACCGTATCCGTCACACCATCGCGCCGGTGGTTCTCGTGGTATTTGGCGGGATCGCGCTCCGCTTCATCCTCGTTTACGCCGGCCAGGAAAGCCACTGGTTTCAAGCTCTCAACTGACTTCAAGAGATGAGTCCTCTATGAACACTGTCGAACATTCCGCAAAGCCTTATTGGAATTCCTATCTCGCCGGTTTCGGACTTGGCCTGGTCTTACTGGCGTCGTTTGTCATCATGGGCCGTGGCCTCGGTGCTTCGGGCGCCTTCACTACGGCTGTCGCTACCGCTGTGCATCAAGTTGCGCCAGCTCATGCGGAGGGCAATGCCTTCTATGCAGAGTATTTGGGCGACGGCTCGCGTAGCCCATTGAAGGATTGGCTGGTATTCGAGGTTCTGGGCGTTTTCGTTGGTGGATTTCTCTCCGGTGTGCTAGCTAACCGGCTAAAACTCACGGTGGAGAAGGGACCGCGCATCAACACTCTGTGGCGCCTGATCTTTGCATTCATCGGCGGCGCGTTGATGGGCATCGGCGCCAAAATCGCACTGGGCTGCACCAGTGGGCAGGCGCTGACCGGTGGTGCTCTGCTCAACGTCGGCAGCTGGGCCTTCATGATGTGCGTCTTTGGCGGCGCCTACGCAGTGGCGTACTTCTTCAGAAAGCAGTGGATCTGATATGAACGCTCCCTTCTACAAGTTCGGATTCTTCGGCGATGAGGCTAGTTTTATCATCGCTTTCGGCATCGGCATCGGCTTTGGATTCTTCCTCGAACGCGCCGGTTTCGGTAGCGGACGCAAGCTTGCGGCTCAGTTCTATTTCAGGGACCTGAGCGTTCTAAAGGTGATGTTCACTGCCATCATTACGGCAATGACCGGGCTCTACCTTCTATCGCGCATAGGAATGGTGGACCTGTCCCTGGTCTATCTAGTGCCGACATTTCTAGTGCCCCAGATTATTGGCGGCCTTCTTCTCGGGGTTGGATTCGTGATAGGCGGTTATTGTCCTGGAACATCGTGCGTTTCTGCAGCGACGGGGCGCATTGACGGGATGGTCTATGTTCTGGGCATGGTCGCCGGGCTTTTGGGATTTGCAGAGATCTATCCATTTGTGCAGAGCTACGCGCATGCCACGCCGATGGGACAGATAACACTGGCTAAGCTCTTCAACCTTCCGTATGGCTTGCTCGTATTCGCTGTCGTGCTGATGGCATTGGGCGCGTTTGCCGCAGCTGAGTGGGCTGAGAGAAAGATTGGCGGCAAAGATCCTGACCCGGCGGGATCGCTGATCGGGGGGCCATGGCGGATCACTCCAGTTCGTGCCCTTGCACTCGGCCTGGCGGCAATTGGATTCATTGCTCTGTTTGCCGGCGATCCCTACCGCGGCAGTCACACGACAATCGACACGAAAGATCTTGCGATCCGCGTGGGCAAAGGAGGCGATTCCATCCAGCCCGGACAACTTGCTGACTGGATCATTCAAGACCGCAACGATTTCAGAATTGTTGATCTGCGCAGTGAAAAGGACTTCGCAGCCTACCACATTCCCACGGCTCAAAACATGCCGCTGGCTTCGCTGACGCCAGATTTTGCTGCGCACAATGAGAAGCTCATCCTCTGTTCGGGCGAAGGTACAGAGGCGGCGAAAGCATGGTTCCTGCTTGAAGCACAGGGTTATAAATCCGTATATCTGCTCGACGGCGGAATGCGCGCCTGGCAAGAAACGGTTCTGTTCCCGAGGAAACCAGCGGGCGCTGACTTTTTGGCCTTCGAGCGACAAGCGCAAGTGGCAAAGTTTTTTGGCGGCACGCCGCAACTAGATGACGGGGCACCCGGAGTTGCAGCAGAGGCATTGCCGAAACCGGCGCCGCCAGTTCTGCCGGCCGCGTCAGACGCGAACCCACAAAAATCGCAACCCAGGAAGAAGAAAGAGGGCTGCTGAGGTTGGCGGCGATGATTCATTTGGCCATGTCGCGCCACTTCGTTTTCGCAGTTGCCTCGAGGTATGAACATGATGAGCATTCGGCACCTGTACATTTCCACCGGCCATAATTTCTTCGGTCATCATGGTCGAGAGGCAGGGGAGAACCCGATTCACGAAGTGGATGAGATTGAATGCGTGGCGGGACACGGCGTTAGCGGTGACCGGTTCTTCGACTACAAGGAGAATTACAAAGGGCAGATTACCTTCTTGTCTTTGGAGGTATTTGAAGATGTCTGCCATTTGTTAAACGCAGGCACGAAGTCGCCAAGCGTTACACGTCGCAATGTAATTACGCAAGGCGTGAATCTGAATTCGCTTGTTGGCAAGACTTTCACGCTGCAGGGCGTTGAGTTTGAGGGAGTTTGTGAATGCAAGCCATGTTACTGGATGGATGGTGCCATCGCGCCGGGTGCCGAAAAAGCTCTGCAGGGACGCGGAGGATTGTGCGCCAGGATTCTCACTGACGGAACGATCCGTGTAGAGATTTGATTTCTTTAGCTTCCCCAATGTATTCACTCCCGGGCGTTTCGGCATGAAGTCCGCATAGACTGAATTGCGCTCGCCTATTCAACAGGGCTACCATTCGTAGGAGCGCCAATTCTCAGCGCCTGAAACATCAGTTGGCTTCAGGAAACGACATTTCCGCAACCGCTTCCCTGCCGACCGGCGAGCCGGGCCGACAGTGAGGTGGAGACGTTTCGATCGAGACGATGCAATGCACAATGGAGAAATCACCCTTGGTGTCAAAATCCGGATTGTTGGCCGCTCTCATGGCCGTGACATTATTTGTTCAGCATGCAGGCTGGGCACAAGCAACTCCGCAATCCGGCCAGACCTCAGGAATGAAGCAAGCACAAGACGGCATGGCCAATGCAGGCCCTCACAAGGCGGAGTTTGATAGCGAGCACCGCCCGATCACTGCGGGCGGCTTTGTGAAGAGCGGGCCCATCGTGTTTCAGGATGTGGCTGCAGCCGCGGGATTAACAAGCTGGCATCATACGGCCGGAACGCCCGCGAAGCGCCTTATCCTCGAGGCAAAAGGCCCAGGCGTTTGTCTTGTTGACTACGACAATGACGGCTGGCTCGACATCTATCTCGTGAACGGCTCGACCTACAAGGCGCTCGACGGCAAAGAAGCGCCGCCACAGGCCGCTCTCTTTCACAATAATCACGACGGCACATTCACGAATGTAACGAAGACTGCCGGCGTGACGAACGACCGCTGGGGGTATGGGTGCGCGGTCGGGGATTATGACAACGACGACTGGCCTGATATTTACGTGACCAACAACGGCAACAACCGTCTGTATCGCAACAACCACGACGGTACGTTTACGGATGTGGCAGAGAAAGCAGGCGTGACAGTTGGGACATGGTCGACTGGCGCAACGTTCGGCGACTACGACGGCGACGGGAGGTTGGACCTGTTTGTCGACGGCTATGCGAAAATCGACCTGGCCAATCCACCGATTTCTGGAACGAAGGGGTTCGGATATGCGTCCTGCTTATTTCGTGGCGTGCAGGTAATGTGCGGCCCTCGCGGCCTGCCTGGTGAGCACGATCATCTTTTTCATAACAACGGAGATGGAACCTTCACTGACGTAAGCAAGAAGCTGGGTGTCGACGACCCCGGTGGATTCTACGGTCTTGCTTCTTTGTTTGTGGATGTGAACGGTGATGGCAAACCCGACCTACTGGTCGCGAACGATACCTCGCCGAACTATCTATATATGAACAAGGGAGACGGAACCTTTGAGGATCAGAGCTACCTGAGCGGATACGCGCTCAACAAAGATGGTCGCGAGATCGCCAACATGGGCATCGCTGCCGGAGACTACGAGAATAACGGGCACCTCTCCATCGTGAATACCAGCTTCGGCGACGACTACGTTGTTCTTTTCCAGAACGACGGAACGGGTTCTTTCACGGATGTCAGCTATCAGGCTGGACTGGCACAAGCCTCGATACCGTTCGTCAAGTTTGCTGACGGTTTTCTCGACTACGACAATGACGGTTGGTTGGATTTACTGATTGTGAATGGGCATGTGTATCCCGAGGTCGATCAACACCCCGAGTGGGGAACCAGCTATGCTGAGCGCCCACTGCTCTACCACAATTTGAAGAATGGCAAGTTCGATGTAGTTCCTGCAGTAGAAGGAACGGGCCTTGCAGTCGTCAGCGTAGGCCGCGGCGCGGCATTTGGCGATATCTTCAACGACGGCAAAATTGACGTGGTCATCAACAATATGGATGGTGTTCCGGTGCTGCTCCGCAATGTAAATCCGGACCGCCACAAATGGGTTGAACTGAAGCTCGAAGGAGGACCCAAGAGCCCGCGCGACGCGGTGGGGGCCACCGTCTATCTTCAGGCTGGCGGGATCCGGCAACGGGGAGACGTACTGAGCGGCGGCAGCTATCTCTCCAATAATGATTTGCGAGTTCACTTTGGCCTGGGCGATGGAACGGATGCGGGGACTGCCGAGATTCACTGGCCCTCGGGCGCGAAAGAGACGATAAAGCTGCCTGCGGTGGATCGCATCTACACCGTCACCGAAGGTAACGGAATCACTGGCGCTCTCTGCGATGGAAAGCCTTGCGCCGACCCTAAAGGACAGAGCCCAGATCCAATCAAGCCCGCGACGACGATGTCACACTAAACTTTAGGTTCTGGAGGATTTCCCGTTGCAGCATACGTTCAGGCTACTGGCCTTCATCGTAGCGTGGACGCTCGTTGCTCCTCTATCGGCAGACGCGCAGTCGACCAAGCCAGCGAACGAAAGCGCCATGCAGTCTTCCCAGGGCGGAATGGCCAGCGGAGCTCCGCAGGCTGCCGAGTTTGACCACCAGCATCGACCGATTACAGCGGGCGGATTTGTGAAGAGCGGCCCGATCGTGTTTCAGGATGTGGCTGCAGCCGCGGGATTGACGCGCTGGCACCATACGGCGGGCACTCCGGAAAAGCGCTTCATCCTGGAAGCCAAGGGTCCGGGGGTGTGCCTGCTGGACTATGACAACGATGGCTGGCTGGACATCTATCTGGTGAACGGCTCGACCTTCGATGCGCTTGCCGGAAAGGCATCGGCGCCCCATGCCGCCTTATTTCATAACAATCATGATGGGACCTTTACAGAGGTGACGGATAAGGCCGCTGTTGCCAATGACCGGTGGGGGTATGGATGTGTTGTGGGCGACTATGACAATGACGGTTGGCCTGATCTCTACGTGAGCAACTATGGAAAGAACCGTCTCTACCGCAACAATCACGACGGTACGTTTACGGACGTGGCAGAGAAAGCGGGCGTAACCGTTGGGGCATGGTCAACGGGCGCTACCTTCGGCGACTACGATGGCGACGGTCGCCTGGACCTTTTCGTGGCCGGCTACATTCAGTTTGACTGGACCAATCCTCCGATGCCGGGAATGACGGCAATCGGCCTCGATCCTTGCCAATACCGGGGAGTGCCGGTGATGTGCGGGCCCCGAGGACTAAAGGGAGAGCATGACCATCTCTTCCACAACAATGGCGATGGAACGTTTACCGACGTTAGCAAGAAGCTCGGCGTGGACGATCCCAGTGGGCACTACGGTCTTGGAGCGCTGTTTGCCGACGTAAACGGAGATGGCAAGCCTGATCTGCTGGTGGCGAACGATACTTCACAAAACTATCTTTACATAAACAACGGCAATGGAACATTCGAAGACAAAAGCGTTGAAAGCGGATACGCGCTAAATGGCGGCGGAAGCGAAATCGCGAATATGGGTATCGCGGCCGGGGACTACGAGAACAACGGGCACCTTTCCATTGTGAATACCGACTTTGCAGACGACTACGATGTTCTCTTTCAGAACGACGGGACTGGAACGTTCAACGATGAAAGTTATTCGGCTGGATTGATGAAGCCAACCCTTCCCTTCGTGGGCTTCGCCGACGGATTTCTGGACTACGACAATGACGGGTGGAAAGATCTGCTCATCGTGAATGGGCATGTGTATCCGCAAGCCGAAAAGCATCCGGAGTGGGGAAGCAGCTATGCGCAGCGTCACTTGCTTTTCAGAAATTTGAAGAATGGCAAGTTCGATGTAGTTCCTGCAGTAGAGGGAACAGGTCTTGCAGTAGTCAGCGTGGGCCGTGGCGCGGCATTTGGCGATATCTTCAACGACGGGAAGATTGACGTGGTCATCAACAATATGGACGGCGTACCGGTGCTGCTCCGCAATGTAAATTCGGACCACCACCAATGGGTTGAACTGAAGCTTGTGGGAGGACGCAAGAGCCCGCGCGATGCGGTGGGGGCCACGGTCTATCTTCAGGCTGGCGGGATCCGGCAACGGGGAGACGTACTGAGCGGCGGCAGTTATCTCTCTTCCAATGATTTGCGGGTTCACTTCGGGCTGGGCGATGGGACCGATGCAGGGACTGCCGAGATCCATTGGCCTTCGGGTGCGAAGGAGACGATAAAGCTGCCTGCGGTGAATCGCATCTATACAGTCACCGAAGGCAACGGAATTACCGGCGCGCTCTGCGACGGAAAACCTTGCGATTGGAATACTGCTGAGATCAAGCCGGTGAAGGGTGTGCCGCGTTAGAGTTCAGCATCGCAAATCCAGCTTAGGCATTTGATTGGTGACCGGTTCAACGAGAATCGATACACCATTAGGTGTATATTACATCTAGCAAAAGGAATTGCAGGGCATCGTCAGGGAAAGAACTTGCCTGCTAAAACGAGGGACTGGATGAGCAAAATTGGAGTAATGATGTCCGCGGATCGCGCCGAAGGGTTGATGTCTTCGCATTTTGGCAAAGCGGGATGGATCATGATCGTGGATGCGGAGAATCCTGCTTCTGTCTTTGTGAAGAACGAGGCTTTGAACGGCAAAGGCGCAGTGGAGATTGCGATTCGCCAAGGCTGCACCGATGTCATTTTCACTGAGATCGGACATGGCGCCTTTGTTCATTTGCAGGCAGCAGGTATTCCCGGCTGGGTTGCGCCCGAGCGCATCACCGGGCAGCAAGCACTTCAGATGTTCGAACAATTGGCTCTGCAACATGCTGTAGCGTCGACTAAGCAGGGGCAACACCATGTGTGCTGTTGCGCAAAGCGAGAGGGCTCTGAAGCCGCCGCCTGCTGCGGGGCATGAGTCTCAAGACTGTCCAGTTGCGGTTGATCAGCGCATTATCTCCGTACTTGTCCTGACTGCGTTTCGGGGCGTGCCAAGCTTATCAATTCCGCGGTAGATAAGGTGGAATGCGTCTTGCGCTCCTTTTTCCGGCTCGGCATCGCTTTCAGAGAAATTGCCTGTATTTCGAGTACAGGGGCCGGTCACGTTCTGCAAAGCCGCGCACTAACCGAGCTATCTGTCGAGTTCAATAGGGAGATTCCAGTAAAGACGATGCGATACCTGATAGCACTGTTGGCCCTGGCTGGCGTGGTGGTATCTGTGCTGGCGCTGCGCGTGCATTACTCCACTGAGACTGCGCCCTGCGCCATCAACGACAAGTGGGATTGCGGCATCGTGAACCACAGCCGTTTTGCAGAGATTGACCATATACCGGTAGCTGCCGTCGGCATTGCTGGCTATCTAGCTCTAGCGGGGTTAGCGCTGGCGCGGCGGCGAATCCTTGTAGCGATAGCCGCCATTATCGGGCTCGGATTTGCGCTTTATCTAACCCACATTGAGAAAGACGTACTCATGGTATGGTGCCTGTATTGCGTGATCTCGCAGTGCATCATCGCTGTGGAAACGATACTCGCCGTTGGCTGGGTGACGGCGGATCGGATTGAACGAAAGCGTGCGCTGAGCCCCGCGGAATGATCGGCTCAGATGACGAGAGTCAGTCTCCGTAGCTTGATCGCCTTCGTCCTGCCGAACCCGCTGGAATTACCTACAGATGTATCCATCCGGCGCGAACCAACACAAGCGATCCCGTTGCAACGACAATCCAGAGCAGCACTCCCTGCAGCATCGGACGCACGCCGACCTCGCGAAGAGTCTTTTTCGAGAGGCCGGTTCCAATCAGAAAGAGCGTGACGGTAAGCCCGATAACACCGAGATGCTTGAGATTGGGATAGAAGGCCTGGAAGGTATGAACATAGGTGTTGGCCACCGCAGCGAGACAAAAGAACAGGATGAACCAGGGCCACTGAATGCGTGCCTTGCTTTTATTAACCAGGGAAGTTCCGATAGACATCGGCACGATCCATAGGGCGCGTGCCAGTTTGACTGTGGTGCCAACGGCCAGGGCCACCACTCCAAACTTTGCTGTGGCTCCGACCACAGAACTGGTGTCATGAATGGCCAATGCCGACCACAAACCAAACTGAGTCTGTGTCATATGCAACATGATTCCAATCGCAGGGAACGCGAGCAGGGCGATTGAGTTAAGCACAAAGACAGTTCCAAGTGAGACGGCGATTTCCTCTTCAGTCGCATTGGATATGGGCGCGACCGCGGCGATAGCGCTACCGCCGCAGATTGCTGTGCCTGTGGAGATGAGGAACGAGATGCGACTCTTCACGGACAGGAGCTTTCCTAACCCCCAGCCCAGCAGCATGGCAAAGCTGATACTGGCAGCCGTGTAGATGAATCCGGAACGGCCTACACGCAGCACCTGCTGCAGGTCCATGCCAAATCCTAGCCCGACGACGGAAACCTGAAGCAGGAGTTTCGACAGACGCCTGGCGTCCAGATGATAGGGGTGTACGAACGAGAATCCGTAAATAAGGCCCGCTACAAGCGCGAAAGGCGGCGATAGAAGACCGCTGGCCGCAAGGATCAATCCTACGAAAAAGACATTCTTGGACACACATTAAGCTTTGCTGAAACGAAGGGCTACGTCCAAGCAGAAGTTCTCATGCCCTATTTGCGTTTCTTATTGGGACGAGGTTTCGACCACTCTTTGATTCTGGTGGTCTTTCCATCTTTGCCTACAGGAGGAGAGAAACCGACGAGGCTGCCAGGCCCAGACCCGGGGACCGGGAGGCAACACAGGAGCGATGAGAAAGTCGCACCGGCGCAAACAACTTACTGGGGAGAGCGACGCACAGAATCGAACTTCCGCAGAGAATTCTCGATCATCTGAAGACAAATCGGAGAAATCTTCTGCAACCAAGCGTACTCATCGCCAGTCCTGGATTCCGCAGAGATAGCCGCCCATGCGCGCAGCAAGGCCAGCGCCAAGCCCATTTCGGCTCCGGGACGGCATTCTTCTAACCGGAACATCTGACGGTATACCTCGTCTTTTAATCGATTGCTGCGAGCAGGATCCGAACGGTGGGTGCGAGGCACACCCTTTTGAACGCTCATTGCTATCTCTCCCCTTGAACGAGCCAGGAGTATCTGCCCACCTCGGCACTGGCAATTTGCTCGAAGCCGGCGGAACGCAGGCTCTCCATGGCGTCCGATGCATTCACTCGATGAAGAAGGGGTGGGCCGTGCTCGGGGTCGACATCCGCTCTCCAATCGAGGATTGCAACTCTGCCCTCCGGCTTCAGAACGCGGATGGCTTCTCGCAGCACGCCGACCTGGTCCTCGATTTCATGCCAGATATTCGCAAGAAAGAACAGGCTGCAACTGGATTTCGGCAGTATTGTTTGATCAGCCTCCGCGTGAATCAGCTCGACGTTGCGAACACACGCAGTATCTATCTTCTGTCTGAGCAAGGAGAGCATCTCAGTCTGAGCATCGATGGCATAGACTTTTCCAACCGCACCAACAGCGCGCGACAAGGGCAATGAGAAGTACCCGGTGCCGGCACCAACATCGGCGATCGTCTGACCGAGCTGCACGGCTAAGGCTCCGATGACCTCCGCAGGTGGAAGCCAGAGGAGACGCTCGGGATTGTCGAGTCGCCGTGCCTGAGATGCCGGGAAACGCCTGTCGTTCATGCTGGCCTCATTGAGTTGAAAATCAGTTGGCGTTTTTCAATCCCATGGCGCGGAGGATGTTCATGGCCGGGCACCAGTTCGTGAACGCAGACTGCAGAAGGTTGAGTCCGACGAATGCCGTCAGCCAGAGCCAATAAGCGGAAAAGAAGTGGGCCAGCGCAAGAGATAGCAGCACCATCACGCCTGCCATAAGGCGTACACCGCGTTCGACTGTCATGATATTAAGGCTCCTTTTTCAACGTCTGATTGAAATTCGGACTTCGACTGTTGCTTTGAGTGAACCATGTAATAGAGAACAGGAATCGTCGGCCACGAAAGGAAGGTAGACGCAACGGCTCCCGCGATCAGTGATAATGCGAGTCCCTGAAAGATGGGATCAGTCAGAATCACGCTTGCACCGACAACCACTGCGGCCGCAGTTAATAACATGGGGCGGAAGCGAGTGGCCCCTGCATCGATAACTGCATCGGCCAGCGGCATTCCTTCACGAATTCGAAGCTCGATAAAGTCAACAAGGATGATCGA
>NZ_JBARMD010000090.1:0-2188 GCF_049802275.1 Occallatibacter sp.
CCGCCGGCCACCTGCCCAAGCCGCAGGAAGTCAAAAGCTTCCTCGATGACTTCGTAATCGGGCAGGACCAGACCAAAAAGAAGCTCGCAGTTGCCGTTTACAACCACTACAAGCGCGTGCAGATGAATCGCATGCGCAACAACGAAGTTGAACTCGCGAAATCGAACATCCTGCTCATCGGGCCAACGGGCTCAGGCAAGACCCTTCTGGCGCACACCCTGGCCAAGATGCTCGACGTTCCCTTCGCGATTGTGGATGCAACCACGCTCACGGAAGCCGGGTATGTAGGCGAGGACGTCGAGAACATCATCCTCAAACTCCTGCAGGCAGCCGATGGCGATGTGACCCGCGCCCAGCAGGGAATCATCTACATCGACGAAATCGACAAGATCGGCCGCAAGGACGAGAACCCGTCGATCACGCGTGACGTCTCCGGCGAAGGCGTGCAGCAGGCGTTGCTGAAAATCCTCGAAGGCACGGTTGCAAACGTTCCGCCACAAGGTGGCCGCAAGCATCCGCACCAGGAATTTACCGCCGTCGACACGACCAACATCCTGTTCATCTGCGGCGGGGCGTTTGTCGGATTGGAGCGCGTCGTCGGACGCCGTATCGGCAAGAAGGCTCTTGGATTTAAATCAGTGGACGCCGAAGCCGATGCAGCGACATCTCGTTCGCATCGCGACACGGAGTTGCTGCGCAAGACCGAGCCGCAGGACTTGATCAAGTACGGATTGATTCCGGAGTTTGTTGGACGTCTGCCTGTGATGGGCATTCTGGATGAGCTCGATGAAGCGGCACTCGTTGAGATTCTTACCAAGCCGCGCAACGCGATCGTCAAGCAGTATCAGCGCCTGCTTGAATACGAGAATGTTCGCCTCCACTTCACGCAGGAAGCAATCGGCGGCATCGCGCGCGAGGCACTGGCCCGCAAAGTGGGCGCACGCGGTCTGCGCATGATCCTCGAAGAACTGATGCTCGACCTTATGTATCACCTGCCCTCGAACAAGAAGGTGCGCGATCTCGAAATCACCAAGGACATGGTGGAACGCCGCGACCTGTCGCTATGCCTGCTTGAGAAGGCTGGCTGATCATCCGGTACAATCCGTTTTCGTATACTCAAAGGTCACATCACTTCGCGGATGTGACCTTTGAGTCTGTGAGGACCCGGTTTCACCCTCTCAGGGCATTTCCGCTGTACAATCCCAACAAGACTCGCCAGATACTGGAACCCACAGTACCGGTCGCGCGTCTAAACCCCATGGTGCTTCTATGACTGCTTCGAAAGAAAAGAGCGAGCCGCGCAAACTTCCCATGATGCCCATCCGGGACATGGTGATCTTCCCCTACATGATGACGCCCTTCGTGGTCGGCCGCCTCTCCAGCGTGCGCGCGCTTGAAGAAGCACTCAATGGCGATCGCAAGATATTTCTAGCCACCCAGCACGACGCTTCCATCGACGAACCAAAGGCCAAGGAGATTTTTCAGGTCGGCTCCATCTGCAATATCGTGCAAAGCGTGAAGATGCCCGACGGCAACATCAAGGTACTGGTGGAAGGCGTCGAGCGCGCGAAGTCGATCGAAGTAAACGATCGCGACGGATTCTTCGTAGCCACGGTGCGCACCGGCAAAACTGATTTTGAAATGACGCCGGCGGCTGAACAGCTGATGCAGCGCGTCACGTCGCTATTCGAGCAGTACGTGAAGCTGCAGCAATCTCTAAACTACGAGACCATCATCGCCACGGTGCGCATGGACGAGCCCGCAAAGCTCTCCGACACTATCGCGGCCAATCTGCAGATGGGTATTGAAGAGAAGCAGGAACTGCTCGGCATCTTCGATCCGGCATCGCGGCTTGCCCGCATTGCCGACGTGCTCGATATTGAAATTGAAAAGCTCGACCTCGATCGCAACATCCAGTCGCGCGTCAAGCGGCAGATGGAGCGGGCGCAGAAAGAGTATTACCTCAACGAAAAGATCAAGGCAATCCAGAAGGAACTTGGCCGCGGCGAGAAAAGCGAGTTCGACGAACTGCGCAAGAAGATTGAAGCCGCCGGAATGCCCAAGGAAGTTCTGGAGAAGGCGGTTCAGGAGCTCAAGAAGCTCGAAGCCATGCCGCCCATGTCGGCTGAGTCTACCGTGAGCCGCAACTACATTGACTGGCTCCTCGCTGTACCGTGGAAGAAAAAGT
>NZ_JBARMD010000091.1:0-5955 GCF_049802275.1 Occallatibacter sp.
TGCATGCCCTGCTGATTGACCTGGGCGCAGACGCGGAGCGCATCTTCAATTTCGAGACCGGCAACGAAACGCGAGCTGAGCTTGCCACCGATGCTGGATTGCTCGGCGAATTTACGAAGCGACCGATTGTGGGAGAGTGCGATAAAAGCGGAACGAAGAACGGGCATTATTTAACCTTGCCGGCGATGATCCTGGGGAGAATTCATTCGCGCGGGACTATTTAGTTTCGCATACGAGGCGGGTGTGCGGCTGCGAGCTTCGGAACGGTGCTCCGCGAGGTTGCGTATTCTGGGGAAGCGCGTCTCTGCTCTCAGATAGTCTGGTCCGGCGCGCGGTGACGTATGGCGGAGGTCTCATGGGGATGAATCGGGTTGTGCTTTGTTGGGTGTTGGCGGCGTTTGCGGTTGTGGGCGCGGCGCAGGCGCCGGTAATGCCTGAGACTGCCGGTGAGACGCTGAGCGGGAAGAAAATTGTTCTGGCGGATGCGGTGCGAGGACATGCGGTGGTGCTGGTGGCGGGCTTTAGTCACGATGGCGGCATCGCATGCGGCGACTGGATGAAGGCGATTCGCGCGGATGCGGCATTGGCGGGCATGGAGGTGTATGAGATTGCCATGCTGGAAGGCGCGCCGGGATTGTTTCGCGGCATGATCAAGAGCGGCATGCGCAAGGGAATGAGCAGTGGCGAGCAGGAGCGCATGGTGGTGCTGACGCAGGACGACAAGGTGTGGGAGAAGTACTTTCAGGTTTCGAACGGGCAGGAGCCGCAGGTGATGCTGCTGGATGCGAAGGGAAATGTTGTGTGGCATGGGCAGGGAAAGGCGGCGGAGTTGGAGTCTCAATTGAGAGCGGTGACAACTCATTGATTGGCGCCTTGGTGGGTGAAGATTGGCGATGGGCCGTGGGATGTTGCTTAAGTAGTATTTCCGGGGCGGGTCACGGGCCGGACTGCGAACGGCTGAAGTTCATCTACTGCTAGGAATGGCAGTTCATTTACTCCAAGTTGAGGTCAATGTTGAATGCTTGTCTGTTTAAATCCATGTTGTATTGCTGCTTTAAGTACATCGATCTTTATATCTGTTAGTGTTCTGAATTTGATGCAATACCCAGTGACGCTTGCTTTGCCGATTTCCCGCCCGAATGTCTGGGTAAGGTACTTCTTGTCGTTGACTCCCATAATGTAGACGGAAATGCCTGTTGTATTCGCACTTACGCCGATTTGATAGAATTCCTTGGTTTTTCCATTGGCATATTTAATGGTGTGAGATCCATATCCAATGTTTGGGTTCGAAACGGTTTTTCCTTTCTCGTCCTTTCCATCTAAGAACCACAATTTACATGTTGGCATCAACGCCATAATAATGTGATGCAACTGTTGCATGTCGCCACGTTTTGGCTCCGGTTGAGTGGCAATATACTCCTTGATTTGTTTCTCCAAGTTCATGCAAAGCTCCTTGGCTTAGCGCACCAATCCAGTGCCCCGGGAACCAGCGGATTGGATTCGGCTTGTTAGCTGAGTAAATCGATCAAAATGATACTGGATTCTGTTTACTCATCGCTAGCCCTCTGAAATGTCGGCTGACGACTTCAGGCCAATGCCCTCATTGACGAATTTCTGGGTGGATGGTCTATTCGTCAGTAACATTTCGGTAAACGTAGTTCGCTGCCGACTGAATTGGTCGCACTTCCAGCTTCGAATTTCCTGCAAGCATTTTGTGGAAAACTGCAAATTTTGAGGAGGGGGTGGGGGTACCCCCTTCCGCTTTATCGGTCTGCTGGGTGAGCATTCTGCCAGTCCAGATAATTGTGCCTGAAACGAAGGAAATTACCTGCAAAACCGCAGCTGGGATTTTAGTGTTTGGAATGAAAAGGTTGAAGCGCTGGACGGCGATGGCGTCGCTTGACAGCGACGGCGCATGGGACTCGTCGGCAATCTGAGAGTACGTCAATCCGGCATACGGGACGGGGTCTTCGCAGGGACAGTTCCCAAGGACTTTGCCATGGCTGTTTTCGTTTCCTCCTTTCGGGAGGATATTTCCGGTCGGAGTATGAGGTCGCATTGATGGCGGGGTGAGGTTCGTGGTCTCCCACCCATGCCGCGAATAATACTGCGTCATGGATGGGGCACCCGGCGTTCGCCGCTGGACGTTGCTTAAGCAGTGATTGCAGGGAAGGCGTTGATTCATCCGCGTCGATGGTTTTTGTGTCAGTGCATGACTTTTTGGGCGCGCCGCAAAGCCGTAAAAACGTCCTGGATTCAGCCACTGGGATGTAATTCCAGCACAGGCGGTAATACGCCCAAAATCGAAAACAACGGGAAATGTTCCACATTTCGCGTAACTGTCACATGTGACAGTTGTGCTGCATCTTTGCCAATTCTAAGGTTCGGGAAAGGGCGTGAATCAGCCGTCTGGAGGGAAGAGAACGGAAGAGCGTTTGTAAGCAGCAAGAGAAGCAGAGCGATGTGATCTTCAACGGTGAAGATAGCAATGAAATCGGAACCGATTATCACAGTCGCGGCAACCAAAAGAAAGCCATAACCACGAAGGAGAAGCGATGAGAATTTCGAGAGCCCTTCTACTTGGTACGATTCTGCTGGTTAGTTTGTCTGCCTATGCGCAGGACAGGTTCGAAATCTTCGGAGAATATTCGTATTTGCATTTCAGCCCCACTATCACCGGTGTCGACAGCCGCAGTTTCAACGGCGGGGGCGGAGGCGCCACACTGTATTTCCTCAAGATCTTCGGGCTGAAGGCAGACTTCATGGGATACGGCAATACTACCTTCACAAGAACCTATCCAACGGCCGTGGTCATTCCGGGAAACGGAACAATACCGGCAGGTACTTATACGGCGCAAGGCGACATGTTTACGTATTTGGCCGGCCCCGTGCTGAGAATACCCACGCCGCTGATCAAGCCGTTTGGCGAGGTGCTGTTTGGCGGATCAGACACCAACGGCTACGTAAATCTCTCAAAGTCAATTGATCAGGCGGGAGGGACGATTGCGACCGCAAGCCAACACCCATTTACGATGGCAGCGGGCGGAGGCGTCGACTTGTCCGTTTCACACCGGGTCGCGATCCGGCTTGGCGAATTCGATTACGTGTTGACCAGATACACGAATCCGCTGACGAGCACAAACAACCAAAACAACTTTCGTTATTGCGGTGGCGTGATCTTAAAATTCTGATCCGCAACGCGTTGATTCAGGCTCGATGCCAACGAGAGCCGTCGCTCCGGCTGCCGGCTTCTCTATTCGCAGCTACTCGATGCGGAAGAGGGCGCAGCCGTGCGCGGGCAAGACTATGTGCAGGACTTTTGCGGCGGGGATGTGCTTCTGGCTCCAGACGTCGTAGAGCGCGTATGGCTTGTTGTCCAGATAAAAGAGCATCCAGGGCAGATTCGATGATGTGGTTGCGTCGGCGAGGTTGAATACGGCGATGTAGCGCCTGGGATGAGGGCCGCCGGTGCTGGCATACCAATAGCGCTGCAGGAACGGTTGCTTGCCGGATTGCGCTTTCGGAAGTAAACCGGGCTTGGATTCGATGGCTTGCTGATTGAGATCAGTGACTTCCTTGTTGGTGATGAGGGAGCGGTTGAAGTCGTCGAGCTTCGTCAGGTTGGCGCCAAGGATAAGCGGTGAGCGCGAGATGGCCCAAAGTGTGAATTCAGTGCGCTGCTCGTCGCGGGTGTAGGCGGACTGGCGAGGCTGGTCTTTGCCGGGGTGGGGGCCGAGGTAGCCTTCGGGGAGCATGTCAGGGTCGGGCCAGTTGCCGGGCTTCACGTAAGGCGCCCACTCGGCAATGCGATCAAATTCGTCGCGGAGGCCGAAGGGATACTCGGACGGCGGCTTCTTCTGGAAGGTCCACCCATCCCAATGGTCATCGGTGATGCGCCACATCTGCGCGTACTTTGCGATCTCGGCGGCATTGGCAAGTTGCGTGGGTCCCGGCGAGAGGCTGAGCACGATGGGGCGGCCGGTTTTACGGATGGCTTCGGCGATCTGGCGAATCTCAGTGGGGCGATAGGGATGGTCGCTGATGCAGTCGACCTTGATGTAGTCGAGTCCCCAATCGGCGTAGAGCTTGAGCATGGAGTCGTAGTAGGCCTGACCGGCGGCGTTATCGGCGACTCCCCAGTTGCCTTGATCCCACGGGCAGGGGGATTGCTGGTCGGCAGCATCGGTAGCGTGAAAGCTGGAGCCGGCGATGGGGAGATTCTGCTCGACTACTTGCCGTGGAATGCCGCGGACAATGTGGATGCCGAACTTTAATCCCTGGGCATGAACCCAGTCTGCCAATGGCTTGAATCCTGCATTATTGGCGGCGGAAGGGAAGCGGGCGGGATCGGGGATGAGGATGCCGTTTTGATCCCAGAGGTATTTGCGGGCTTCGACGGTTCCGGCGAATGGGTCCTGCATGTACCAGCCTTCGTCGATGACCGAGTATTGCCAACCGAATTGGCGAATGCCGGCGAGGACGGCGGTATTGGCACGGTAGTCGCCTTCGTCGATGGTGAGGCCGTAGGCATCCCAACTGTTCCAGCCCATGGGTGGGGTGGGGGCAGGACTCTGAGCGGACAAAGTGCAGAGTGCGCCGGAAACGAAAGCAACGCAGAGCAACAAGATTAAGCCGGGTCGAAACATGTGGAAACGTATACCACAATGGGTTGCAGAAAGCGCGTTGAGCCGGTTGACCAGAAATGGTCGTAACCGATTCGATAAAACGACGTGATGCAACTCACTTTCAAATGCGCCTATAATGCTGTCGAATAACCATTGAACAGCTGCACGTTGCCAATCCCCGACATCTGCAACTGAGGAGACGATTATGCTTAAGTCGTTCTTGCTCTTCGCGGCGGTTGTCTTGCTTGTGCTTGCCTCCGCCTCCGCTCCCGCACGTCCACCGCAAGAATCCCAGACTCCGGCTGCCAAGAAGGCGACTCCGGACGCCATGGCGAAGGCCAAGAAGGTGTATCAGCTGGATTGCGCAATGTGCCATGGGTCCAACGGAGACGGCAAGACTGACCTGGCCAAGGACATGCAACTGACGCTTCTGGATTGGAGTGACCCGAAGGCCCTCGCCGGTAAATCGGACCAGCAGTTGTTTGAAGCGATCCGCAAGGGGTCTGGCAAAATGCCCCCGGAAGACGACGCGCGTGCTAAAAACGACGAGGTACACGACCTCGTGATCTATATCCGCAAGTTTGCCAAGGACCAACCGGCAGGAACCGCTCCGGCGACAGACCAGCCTGCAGCGACACCTGCTCCGGCCGCGCCGCCTGCGACAGCACCGAGTAACTGACTCGGAAGTGACCAGGATTGCCCGTCCTTGCGGTTGAATCAAATTGCGAGGACGGGAATTCGCATCTCGAAGTTTTATTTGAGCGGGGTGATGACGGTCGCGCCCCACGCTTCGGGGCTCACATCGTGGGCGTGCCGTGCGAAGAGCCAGTGGTGGCCTTCCAGATCTTCAACGCCGTATTGCAACTCTCCATATCCCGTTTCGTGCAGGTCTTCGACGATGTTGGCTCCAGCCGCGCGCGTATGTGCGTAGTGCGATTCGATGTCTTCGATGAAGACGGTGAGGCTTTGCGTGCCACTGCCGAGTGCGGCGGGGCTTGAGCGCCCGGGGCGCGCGGAATTGGCCATGATGAACGCGTTACCAAGATGCAATTGCGCGCCCTGAACAGGGTCGCCGTAGCGATAGTACTCGACGAATTCAAACCTGGCAGTAAGCCAATCGATGGCCTCGGCGAGATTCGTGTAGGTGATGTGAGGAAGCACAATGTCAACAGGAACGGAACGGTTTCTCAACATGGCGGTAAGATACGCCTGACGGATGTTCGCATCAACCGGCTGCCTGCGAAGGTGAAGCATGACGGAATGGCCACAACTCAAGAGCAACTACTGGCACGGGCGGTGATTCAGTCGAAGCCAGCAAACTTTCGCGTAG
>NZ_JBARMD010000092.1:0-2705 GCF_049802275.1 Occallatibacter sp.
CCGGTGCTCAGCCGGTGTTCCTCAGCCCTGCAGAAATCCCGCTGATTGTCGCCGCGATCGCGCGGTTCACTTCTGGTGTGTCCTCGCCGGCCCGCTTCCGCCGCAGCATATCCACCTGGATCAAATGCATCGGGTCCACATAGGGATTCCGCAGCCTGATGGAGTGCGCCAGCACGCGGTTAGTCTCCAGCAGTTCCTTCTGCTTTGTAATCGCCAGCACCGCCCGCACTGTCCGATGGAGTTCGCCCTCGAGCATGTCGAAGATCTGCTCGCGGAGTTTCGCATCCTTCACCAGCTCCGCATACAGCCTGGCCGTCGCCAGGTCTACCTTGCCCAGCGCCATCTCCACATTGCGCAACAGATCGATAAACAGCGGAAACTCGCTGGCCATTTCCTGCAGCAAGGCAAGTGAGCCAGGCTTCTTCGTAAACTCCTCGATTGCGAAGCCAACGCCGAACCACGCCGGCACCAGCAGCCGCGACTGCGTCCACCCAAACACCCATGGAATCGCTCGCAGGTCCGACAACTTCGGCGATTTATTTCTGCGCGCCGGCCGCGACCCGATCTTCGCGTGCTCCAGTTCGCCCACTGGCGTCGACTCTTCGAAGTACGTCACCACATCCGGATCATCCAGAATGTGCTTCCGATAAAACCCGAACGAGATCTCCGACAACTCATCGAGCGCCGCTTCCCACTCCGGTTTCAGCACGCCCGTGAAATGCCCCTCCGGATCGCGTGCGTTCGGCCGGGCAAGTGCATCCAATGACGCCGCAATCATCAACTCCAGATTCCGCTCTGCCAGCACCTCATCCGCGTACTTGAAGTTCAACACCTCGCCCTGCTCCGTTATGCGAAGCTGCCCCTCGAATGCATCCATCGGCTGCGCAAAAATCGCGCGATGAGTCGGTCCGCCGCCGCGTCCCACCGTCCCGCCGCGCCCATGAAACAGACGCAGCTTCACGCCACATTCGCGCGCCACATCGTGCAGGCCGCGATGTGCTCGAAAAATCTCCCATGTGCTGGTCAGCATTCCCCCGTCCTTATTCGAATCCGAATACCCCAGCATCACTTCCTGCCAGTTGTCCCACGATGCCAGCAGCCTGCGATAATCCGCGCGGCTCCACAACTCCCGGCAAATCGCAGGCGCCTGTTGCAGATCTTCAATCGACTCAAACAGCGGCACCGGCATCAGCCCCGGATCTTTGCCGGATCCCTCCACCGTCACCCCGCCCAGCCGCGCCAGTCTCACTACTGCCAGCACATCCTCCACGCTCGAGGCCCCGCTGATCACGTAGTGCCGGATCCCCTCCGGCGAGCATCCCTGCTTCATTTCCGCGACCACGCGAAACGTCTCCAGCACCGACGTGGTCTCCGCCGACATCCCTGACGGCAACTGCGGCGCAATCGTATCGCTGATCGCCTCCTGCAGCGCCGCCGCATGCACCCGTGCATGTTGTCTTATATCCAGCGTGTGCAGATGCAGGCCAAATGTCCTCACCTGCAGAATCAGCGGATCGATCAGCGTCCGCGCAATCCGCATCCCGGCATTTGCGGCAAGAGAATCCCGTAGCGTCTCCAGGTCATCGAGAAATTCCTCAACATTGCGGTACTCGGGCAGCACCTGCGCAAGTTTTGCCTGCCCCTGCGCCAACGTGTACGGCATCACGGGCAGCGTCGCGCCATGCCTGCCCGTCTGATCCAGCGTCCGCTGGATGCGCGCCTTCACGCAGATAATGAACCGCCGATAATATTCAAATTCGTATTGCGCGCCAAACACCTGCGCCTCGGGCGTGTGCACCAACGCCACGTATGCATCCAACCGCTTGCGCAACTCCTCGCTCACCGGCCTTTGCTGCGCGCTCGTCGTCAGCAGATCGATAATGTCGTCGAGTCGCGCCTGGTAATACAACAACAGATGCCCGCGCGCGAGCTGAATCGCATCGCGCGTGACTTCCGGCGTCACAAACGGATTGCCGTCACGATCCCCGCCGATCCACGAACCGAAGCGCAGCACCTGCGGCAACTCGTGCGGCTCAATCGCCAGATCGTAAGCCGCAAGCAGGGCCTCGGAAATCTCCCGGTACAACGGCCACAGCGTCTCGAAGATGGAAACATCGTAGTAGTCCAACCCCATCTTCACTTCGTCGTACACCGTCGGCCGCCGCGACCTCACCTCATCCGTCT
Source organism: Occallatibacter sp. (assembly GCF_049802275.1). Classification (NCBI taxonomy): domain Bacteria; kingdom Pseudomonadati; phylum Acidobacteriota; class Terriglobia; order Terriglobales; family Acidobacteriaceae; genus Occallatibacter; species Occallatibacter sp. Next base: position 2,185 of record NZ_JBARMD010000092.1, read on the forward strand.
GCCAAAGGCTCGTGATCTCCGCCCGTATTGCTTCTTCAAGCCGCGCCAGATCCTGCTCCGGGACCGGAATGCGATCGAGCGTCGCCAGAAACTCCCCGATCCGCCTCCGCTTGAACATCACCGACCGCCGCGCCACCTCCGTCGGGTGCGCTGTAAACACCGGCACAATCAGGATCCGCCGCAGCCAGTCCATCGCCTCCTCGGCGCTGATGCTCACACGGCGCATTTCGCACAGCGTTCCCGCCAAGGATCCGCGCTGCCGTCCCTTTTCTCCGCTCAGTTGCAGCGCAATGCGCCGCCGCTTGCGATGGTTCGTCTCAGCCAGGTTGATCAGCTCGAAATAAAACGCAAAGGCCCGCGTCAGCAGAATCGCCCGCTCCGCCGGAAGCGAGTGCACCAGTTCCAGCGCCTTCGCTCCCTGCCGGTCCGCTTCTTTTTCGTCGCCCCGCGCTTCGGCATCCCGCCGCCGGATTGTCCCCTGCCGCAGCGCCTCGACATGCGCGAAGAGATCATCGCCAGCC
>NZ_JBARMD010000093.1:0-3045 GCF_049802275.1 Occallatibacter sp.
TCGCGAAAGACGGCAGTCTGGCACAGGGCACGCGCGTGGTGCGGCAATTCATGGTGAACGCGGGTGTGAGCGACGCCGATTTCTTTTTCTATGACGGCTCGGGCATGAGCATGGATGATCGAATCGCGCCGCGAGCGTATACACAGTTGCTCGCGTATGCATCGCGGCAGGCGTGGGGAGAGGCGTGGCGCAGCACATTCCCGGTTGCGGGCGTGGATGGGTCGCTCTACGGGCGGTTCAGGAATTCGACGCTGAAGGGCAAGCTGTGGGCCAAGACAGGAACGCTGAATGAGACCAATGCGCTGTCAGGGTATTTGCAGACGGCGAGTGGGAAGACGCTGGCGTTTTCGATTCTCGTGAATGGACATCGGCCGGGAAGCACGGCGGAGGTCCCGGCGATGGAGAAGATCTGCGAGGCTATTGCGGCGACCGAGTGATCTCGAGCCCCGGACGTGAAATGCAACTGCAGGTTCCTCCGCTCGCTGCGCTCGGTCGGAATGACAGGCGTTGAGTTTGAAGGCCAGTGTGAAGATGCGCGACCTGTTCGGCTGCGGTGATCAGCCGGTTATTGTGCACCCTGCTTGACGAATAGCCTCGCCGCCAGTAGCGTGCTGCCGCACCCCATCAACGTCAGTACCGCTGCGCTGACCCACAATTCGCCTATTCCTGCACCGCGCAGGATGATGCCGCGCAGGATCTGGATGTAGTACGTCGCAGGAATCAAGCGGCTGATGCCCTGGAAGAACACCGGCATATTCTCGATGAGAAAAATGTAGCCGGAAAGAAAAACCGAGGGCAGGATCGTTCCCATGGAAAGCTGAAACGCCTCGGCCTGTGTGCGGGCGCGTGTGGAGATGACGAGGCCAATTCCAAGCACCGTGAGCAGGAACGGAATCGAGAGCAGGAGAAGCAAGAGCACGTTGCCGTGAATCGGGACGAGGAAGACGGTCCGCATCACCAGCAGGATGACGCAGAGTTCGCTGAAGGTGAGCACGCCGTATGGAATCATCTTTCCGACCATGAGGCCGAGCGGGGCGACGGGCGTCATGGTGAGCTGTTCGAGGGTGCCGCGCTCGCGTTCGCGGACAAGGCTGAGGGCGATCATGAGAATCGCCATTACCTGAAGGAGAATCGCGATCAGGCCGGGGACGAAGAAATTGGCCGAACGCGTGGCCGGGTTGTAGAGCACGGAGGGGCGTACCTCGATGGGCATCCTGCCATCCGGCAGCACGCGGTCGAGGGACTCCTTGAGGGCGACACCGGTGGCGGTGCTCATGGCCTGGCCGGCGACGCTCGAGTCAGAGCCGTCAACGAGCACGAGTACGGTCGCGGTAGTGCCATCCTGCAGGCGGCGGGAATAGTCGTAGGGGATGCGGATGCCGACGCGGGCTTTTGCGCCGCGAATCGCCTCGTACATCTGATCCTGCGAGCCAGCGTAGATCTTCAGATTGAAAACATCCGACCCCGCAAAGCTCTCGAGCAGGCGGCGGCTGTCTTGCGTATGCGATTCGTCGAGCACAACGGTCGGGATCTGGCGGATGTTCGTGTCCACCGCGAATCCGAAAAGAAACAGTTGCAGCATGGGGATGAGCAGCGCGAAGAAGAGAGTGCCGGGGTCGCGGATGATGTGCAGGAATTCTTTCCGGCAAACAGGAACGAGACCGCGAAAGAGGGCGCTCATCGCTGCGACTCCATGATGCGGTACGTGAGGGTGACGAAGATGTCTTCGAGCGACGGCTCGATGGTCTCGATCTGCGCCTGCGGAAGTTCCACGCGGAGATCGGCGAGATGATCGGTTTCAGCAAGCGCATGGATGGAGTGACCGAAGATGGTGGCTTCGCGGATGCCGGGCATGCGGCGCACGCTGTCGAGGATCTCGGAAGGATTGGGCGTGCTGATCTGAATGCGTGACGTGCCGGCTGGATTGGCGTTGGGGAGCTTTTGCAACTCGGCGACGGTACCGATGGCGATGAGCTTCGACATATAGATGTAGCCGACGCGGCCACAACGCTCTGCCTCGTCCATGTAATGTGTGGTGACGAAGAAGGTGACGCCCTGGCCGGAGAGCTGGAAGAGCAGATCCCACAGCGCGCGACGGGCGACCGGATCGATGCCTGCTGTGGGCTCGTCGAGGAAGACGACTTCAGGTGAGTGAATGATTGAGCAGGCGAGGGCGAGACGCTGTTTCCACCCGCCGGAGAGCTGGCCTGCGCGGCGATTCATGTAAGGCTCGATGCCGGTGAGCGCCTGCAGTTCGCGCGTTCGCTGTGCGGCCTGGTCCGCTGAGAGGCCGTAGACGCCGGCGTAGAAATTCATGTTCTCGGCAACCGTGAGGTCTTCGTACAGGCCGAACTTCTGCGACATGTAGCCGACGTGGCGGCGGATTTCGGCGGCGTCCTTGCGGATATCCATGCCAAGGATGCGGCCGGTGCCTTCCGAGGGTCGAAGCAGTCCGCAGAGCGCCTTGATGATGGTGGTTTTTCCGGAGCCGTTAGGGCCGAGGAAGCCGAAGAGCTCTCCCTTCCCGATCTCGAAACTGACGTCGCTGACCGCGGTGAACGAGCCGAAGCGGATGGTGAGATGATCGGCTGCGATGATGGCGTTCATTCGAGGCGCACCGTTGCCGACATTCCAGACTTGAGGATCCGCTGCGCATTGTCGACGTAGACTTTTACGCCGAAGACTTCATGTTCGCGGTCACTTTTTGTCTGCACATTGCGGGGAAGAAACTCAGCCTGCGATGCGATCTGGCCTACATGGCCGGGGAAAGCGCGATTGCCAAAGCTATCGACGTGCACGGTTGCGGGTTGGCCGAGTCGGACGTGGGCCAGATCGGTTTCCGGAACGTAGACCTTGACCCAGAGCTGTGACGCTTCGAGCAGGGTAATGACGATGCGGCCGGCGGGAACCAGGTCGCCCGGGCGCACGCTGACGACTTCAACGACAGAATCGGCTGGAGCGGCCAGTTCGGCTTCGCGGAGACGCGCGTCCAGCTCAGCCACATGGCCCTGCGCTTCAGCGAGGCGACCGCGTGCGGCTTCAATG
>NZ_JBARMD010000094.1:0-3010 GCF_049802275.1 Occallatibacter sp.
ACATGGGGCGGTTGCGGCGGCGATGCATGAACTGCTGACCGTGTTCTTTGCGGAAAATCGGGTGCGGCGCGCCGGTGGAGCTGATGACAATGTCGGCTTCTGTGGCGGTCTCGTAGAGCTTTTCGAATGGAATAACGCGGCCGTCGAAGGGCTCAGCGAGCTGACGGGCCCGTTCGAGCGTGCGATTGGTGACGAGGATGGCTCCGGCGCCCTGCTGGACGAGGTGGCGGGCGGCGAGTTCGCTCATTTTGCCGGCGCCGACGTGGAAGACGGTGCGGCCCTGCAGTGATCCGAAGATTTTGCGGGCAAGCTCCACGGCGACCGAAGCGATCGACACGGAGTTGGAGCCGATGGCGGTTTCAGTGCGGACACGCTTGGCGGCGGCGAAGGCGGACTGCAGCAAATGTTCGAGCTGGCCGGAGACAGTTCCGGCAGCGCGCGCAGCGGCGAAGGCTTCTTTGACCTGGCCGAGGATCTGCGGCTCGCCGACGACCATGGAGTCAAGACTGGCGGCGACGCGGAAAAGATGGCGGACGGCCAGTTGATCGCGATGCTGGTAAATGTGAGGCGCGAGGAGAGCCTGGTCCAGGCCAAAGTGGTTGTGCAGAAACATGGTGAGGTCGGTGTCGGGCGATTCGACCGCGGCCAGCATCTCAACACGGTTGCAGGTTGAGACGATCATGCACTCACTGACGCCGGGTTGGGCGGCGAGGGCGCGAGTAGCGTCAGGCAGATCGTCGCGCGAGATGGCGATGCGCTCGCGCAACTCGATGGGCGCGGTCTTATGGTTGATGCCGATGAGCACGAGCTGGCTCATGGGGCACCGAACCTGTGAACGTGACTGACCGTGTTCGCTGCCCAGACACAGAGCATGACGATGAGCACGGCACCTGAGAGATAGGCGGCTTTGCGACCGCGAAGGCCGGCGGACTGGCGCAGGAAGAGCAGGAGAACGTAAAGCCCCCACATGGCGTAGGAGGCGATGACCTTGGGATCGACGAAGTACGCTGCGCCGAGCGAGGTTTCCTGCACCAGAACAGCGCCGAGGATGAGGCCAACCGTCATGCACGGAAAACCGAAGAGCAGCATGGCGTGGGCGATGCGCTCAAGGGTGTCGAGCGGGGGCAACCAGTCGAGAGGGATCCACCAGGAATCTTCGTTGGACTTCGGCTTGGATTTAAGCCGGCGTTCCTGGACTAGATAGAGGAGCGAGGCCAGCAGGCTGAAACCCAGGGCTGCGTAGGCTGCGAGAAGAGCGGTGATGTGGGCGATGAGCCAGCTGGTGCGGACGCCTTGCGAGGGGAAACTGTAGCCCTGAAGGCCGAGCGCGGGAACAAAGACCAGAAAAAATGTGATGGGGAGCGCAAAGACGCCGAGGGAGATTGCGTCATATATCCACCAGGCCAGGAAGAACAGTCCGGCGACAGCAAATCCTAGCAGCGATTCAGCTTCGCGGGCGCCGACGGGCATCCAGCGATGGGCTTGGACGAGCATTTCCACGACAGAAACAAAATGGAAGAAGAAGGCCATGCCGCCGAGATGTACGCACCACGCGCGCGCCCGCACGGAGGAATAGAGCACGGCGGGAAAAATTGCGTAGCTTGCCGCGAAGTAAAGAACGGTCGCGACTCGGAGCCAGAGGAGATGCATGCCGAACTCAAATCTAAAGCCTTAGCTCTCAGTATACTGTGATCCAAATCACCATAACTGCCCCCATGAACCGCTTCAGGCGGCGTGTGGCCCAGAGAGATCAGGCAAGAATGAAGACGCTGTTGCAACGATTTAGGTGGTATTGCCGTGGAATTGCGTTGTTGGCGGCCGCGATGGGCGCCACCCGGATCACTTTATTGGCGCAGGATGCCGTTTTTCCGAAAAAGACAGGGATTCAGTCGCCTGGAATTCAGCATGCGATGGAGGAACTGCCGAGGACTGCCACCATTGAGGTGAAAGGCGAACCGGACTGGCTGACGGCGACTTCGGACGCAGTCTGGGTGACGAGCGAGAAGACCGATAGCGTGGTCCGTCTGGACGCGGCGACGAACCAGCCGGGAATGTCGGTGACGGTGCACAAACCGTGTTCGGGACTGGCTGTGGGGTTTCAGAGCTTGTGGATTCCGAGTTGCGGCGACAAGAGCGTGGTGCGGGTGGATGAGAAAACCGGCGCGGTGCAGGCGTCCATTCCGGCTGGGCCGGCGGACTCCGAGGGTGGAATCACGACCGGTGCCGGAAGCGTGTGGCTGGTGACGTCGGCGAAGAACGGAGATGGGGACGGCGAGCTGACGCGGATCGATGCGGCGACTAACAAGGTCATAGCGACGATCAAGATTCCTGCGGGATCGTTCAATCCCCTGTTCGCCGAGGGATCTGTCTGGGTGACTTCGAATGCCCGAAATGTGCTGGTGCGGGTTGATCCTGCGACGAACAAGGTGGTGAGTTCCACCGCGGTTGGTCCGATGCCGCGATTTCTGGCTTACGGGGCGGGATCGATCTGGGTGCTGAACCAGGGAGATGGCACTGTCTCGCGGGTGAGCGCGAAGACGGGAAAACTGGAAGCAACCATCGCTGCGGGGATTCCGGGGCACGGTGGCGAGATTTCGTTTGGCGCGGGCTCGGCGTGGGCCACGGAGATGGAATTTCCATTGACCCGGATCGATGCGAAGACGAACAAGGTTGTGGCGCAGTGGCATGGCAAAGGCGGAGATAGCGTGCGCTTCGCCTTCGGCACGGTTTGGCTGACCGATCTCAAGGGCGGGAAGGTGTGGCGGATTCCCGTTCGGGAACCGTGATGTCCTGCATTGTGTTGCATCAGGTTTTGGGCACGTTCTGCACAGGGCGGGATGCGTCACGTCACGGTAATCTGTAGGCACTCGTGCAACCCGCAGACCTCCAATCCGCGGCGGCGCCGCCGTCTTCCCCTGCCCCTGAGGTACTTGAACTTGCATCTGCTGAGCCGGTGACAGGCAAGGCCGGCGCGAAGTCGCTGGAACCTACTCCCTTTATGCGCCAGTGG